>JAKSCH010000511.1 GCA_022360695.1 Gemmatimonadota bacterium | reverse complement strand
GCGCCGAGCGACCCGCCGCGACTACGCGTGGCGTCGATGATGAGGTCGTACTCGAGCAGACCCCGGGAGTCCGCGTGGTCGACCAGCCAATCGATCGCCTCGATGAGATCACCACCGAACCGGTGCCAATCGAGGGTCAGCACTCGACGCTCAGCGTCGCGATGCACATCGAAGGACTCGAACGTCCGGATCGGCTCGAAGCCGGCGTACTCGCGCTCGTCGTGCCCGATCCAGTCGATCGTCCCCTCGGCGAGCCACGGCGCGTCCACCACGTAGCCGGTCCCATCGCCCCGCTCGAGCTCGTACCGGACCGTGTCGCCTCCCTGAAGATCCGGGGGGACCTCGATCGCACGCGCCGACATCCGCCGAGCCAACGTCCAGCGTAGGTTCGGGATCAGGGAGTGGCGCGTGTACGGGATGAGCGCTTCGACGTAGTCTTCGATCGAGCGACCATTCACCCCCGTGAGTCGGTCGCCCGGCGTCACCCGCGCGTCCCAACCGCGCGCGATGTCCGAGACGAAGAACGCGTGGGCGCGATCCGTGGCGTAGTCGGGAAGGAATCGGATCGGCGCTTGGATTCGTGAATCGTCGAACGGAACCCGAAGCCCGCCGTCGACGAGCGTAACGCTCAGGTGACGGTCTCGTCGCGCGTTCGAGAGCTTGACGAGCGCGCGAAAGAGGTCGGGCTCCGTGTCCGCGCCGGCTACCTCCTCGGCGAGCCCGCGCATCTCGGCCAACGGATCGAACGAGAGCGACGCGTTCTTGAGCGGCGACCAGGCCTCGCGCATCGTCGTCTTCTCGACGATCTCGTCGAACAGGGCTTCACGATCGGCGCGCGTACCGGCGGGTGGCGCCGAGCTCGCGATCGGGTCGTCGGATCGACACGCTCCCGCGAGCCAGCACAGTGACACCAGGGCGACGAGACGGACGTGGCCGAAACGACGAGAACGTCGGCGGCTCCGGCTCAGGTCGGCGGCTCCGGTCCGGCCACGGAACGGGCGGCATCGCCGGCTCGTAATCGCGTCGGGCCGCGGGGCGGAGGCCAGAGGCGCTCACCCGGTCCGGCGCGGGCGTCTCGGGCTCGCACGAGCCTCGGCGGCGTCACGAGCGGCGCGGTCGCCGGTCGCCGAAGGCCGCCGAGGAGCCGTGCCCGTCGACCGAGGCGATCGAAGGCGACGCGAACGCGATCGTGTCGCGCGCTCGGCCGCCTCCCGTCGGGCGCCACGGCGCCGTCCGCCGTGACCGTAGCCCGACGTCCGATCAGGGCGCGTAGGGACGACGCGATCAGCGTGTGCTGCCCGGTGACCCGGAGGCCCAGCGCCCAGAGCGGTACGTACAGGAGCGTATAGGCGGAGCCCACGATCGCGAGTCGAGAGAACCCGGCGGCGGGGAGCTCGAGCCCGGACCAGGAGACGCTCGCGGCGACGCTGCTCGCGATCGCGAGAGACATCGCGATCGGGCCGAGGAGGTCGGACACGCGGGCGCGCGACCCGCGAGCGCACACGTACAGACCCGGGATCAACAAGATCAACGCGGTGACCGCAGCGCCCCAAGCGACGCCCGCCGCCCCGTACATCGCGCCCACTCCGACACCGATCGCGGTGACGACCGACTCGAAGCCCGTCCAACGGAGATGGGTCTTCGTCCGGCCCTCCGAATAGTAGAGTGCTCGGCTGCTGAGCAACGGGAAACGAAGCGCCGCGGCGATCAGGAGCGCTCGAAGCAGCGGTACGACGTCCAGCCAGCCGGCTCCGAGCAGGATGCGGACGACGCTCTCGGCCTCCAGGAAGAGGATCGCCAGCACCGGGTACATCGCGCCGCTCAACCCGGTGAACAACGCGCGGGAATAGAACCGGAAACGCACGCGATCGTCGAGTACCTTCGAGAGCGCGGACACACCCACGCTGAGCATGGGTTGCTGGATTTGCTCGCTGGGGAAGAGCGACCACCGTCGTGCCGCGGAATACAGACCGAGCACCTGGGCCGCCGCGATCCGTCCGACGAGGACGCGGTCCAGTCGCGACGCTCCGCTATAGATCAGCTTCGCCCACGTGAAGTCGCGAACGAAAGCGCGAGCTTGCGCGAGCTCGCGCGCGCCGTCCCCGATCTCTTCGGACAGGCGCGGCACGATGCCGCCCGCGAGCGCCACCGAGCCGGCGGCCGTCAGCGTGTGCAGGACGGCCACCTGGAGCACGAGTGCCCACGCCTCCGCGCCGAGCAGAGCGGCGACGGCGGCGACCGCGAACGAGATGAGGGCGCTCGCCACCTTCATGCCCGCGAGCCGTCCGAAGTGCATCCGCCGCGCGCACAGACCCCGGTGTACGGTCGTGGCCCCGATCAGGAAGACGGGGAGCGCGAGAACCGCGGCGAAGCCCGGGAGGGATGCCTCGCGGAAGAACCACGCGAGCGGGACGGCGATCACGAGCAGAAGCCCGGCGGCGATCGCGTTGAGCCGGATGCCCAGCCGGAGGAGCCCGCGGAATAGGAACGCGCTCGCGCGCTCCGCTCGTACGAAGGCTTTCCCGAGCCCGAACGAGTTGAAGTTCCGGACCAGCTCGGCCACGACGAGGACCATGGCGGCAGTACCGAAGTCCTCGGGTTTCAGGAGCCGCGCCAGGACCACGACGGACCCGAGGGCGAGCACGGTCTGAAGCGCGTTCGCCGCCAACATCGTGACCCCGCTCCTCGCGGTGTCGCGAGCGAGTCGGTCGGGCTCGGTGCGAGCCGCCGGATCCAACGTCCGAGCGCGGTTCACGAGGCGACCGCCCGTACGAGTCGTCGTGTCGGTCGGCCTTTGATCATCGACCGATAGGTCGCCTCGAACCGCGCGACCATGCGGGACTCGCTGAAGTCGCGGAGCGCGCGCTCGCGTCCACGTCGTCCGAGCGCTCGAGCGCGCTCCGGGTCCCTCGACAGCTCGAGCAGCCGCTTGGTCAGCGCGGGCGCGCTGCCCGTCCGGAACGTGAGTCCGGTGACGCCGTGCTCGACGATCTCGGTGAGACCTCCGGAATCGGAGGCGACCACCGGGATGGCGCGCATCTGCGCCTCGGCGGCCACGAG
>JAKSCH010000417.1 GCA_022360695.1 Gemmatimonadota bacterium | reverse complement strand
GAGCGGCTCCGCCTCGTTCGGCGGTCTCAACGAAGCGGGCGGGTGGGAGCCCGGCGTCCCCGTCATGCGGGCCGCGTATCGCGAGGGGTTGGGCTGCATGACGCTGGCGCCCGACCAGACGTTGGAGGCGATCGACGAGCTCCCCGAGCTCACCCTGGGGCCCGCGTCGGGCGATCCGAGCCAAATCCCTTGGCCCGACGGCGACCTGGTCCCCGAGGAGCCGCTTCCGGACTACATCGACCAAGCCGCGCTCGAGGCGGCCGGCAAATGGGCCTTCGACCGCGTCGGCCACGGGGGGCACGAGTCGCAGATCACGCTCAGCTTCATGGTCGTGCACAAGGGCGACATCGTCTACGAGCGGTACGGCCCCGGCGTCGACATGACCACGCGCACGCGGACGTGGTCGACGGCGAAGAGCATCGCGAGCACGCTGATCGGGATCGCCGTCGATGAAGGCATCCTCGACCTCGACGAGCCTCTTCCGTTCGATCACTGGGAGCCCGAGCGACGGGCGACGGGGCTCGCCGACCCGAGACGTGAGATCACGCTGCGTCAGGCCCTCAACATGTCGAGCGGCCTGTATCCGGTGGACAACCGACTTTGCTCGATCATCGGCTCGTGCCTGAGCTACTTCGCGGGGACCAGCTCGGCCGAGGGCGCGATCGACCGGGGCGTGGTCGCGGAGCCGGGGACGGTCTGGGACTACGAGAACTACGACACGTTGCTCGGCGTGCTGGCGCTCAAGACCGCGCTCGCGGATGAGCAGACGTACCTCGAGTTCCCGCGCGTCGCGCTGTTCGACAAGATCGGGATGCGGAGCACGCTGCCCGGCGTCGACCGCTTCGGTGACTACGTGATGTCGAGCCAGGTGTACACCAACGCGCGCGACCTGGCGCGTCTCGGGCTCCTCTACCTAAACGAGGGCGTATGGGATGGCGAGCGCCTGCTCTCTCGGGAGTGGATCGACTTCGTCCGGACCCCGGCGCCCGCGACGGCCGACATCGGCAACTTCTACGGCGGTCAGTTCTGGCTTCCCAACGACCGTCGCACGGATGTCCCCCAGGACGCCTACACGACGGCCGGCAATCGCGGTCAGTACGCGACGATCGTCCCCTCGTACGACCTCGTGATCGTGCGACGCGGCCTCGACTGGCAGCCGAGCCCGGGCACCGGGTTCTCGTGGGAGGACATGGTCGTCGAGGTGATCAAGGCGTTTCCGGCGCCCGCGTCGGCCGAGAAGTTCATGGCGGGAGGGCGCTAGTGTGGTGCATCAATGGTCCGGTGACCACCGAGAGTGGTGAGGCGCCCGCTCGCCAAGACGCGAGAGCGAAGGCGTAGCCATAGCTACGTCGAGATCGAG
>JAKSCH010000027.1 GCA_022360695.1 Gemmatimonadota bacterium | reverse complement strand
TTCGGTGTCAGAGTTCGGAGACGGAACTTGCCATCTTGTGGGGCTCCTACCTTGGAAGAGAGGCAAGGGTCCTGACACGGGTCGGCTCCGATAAAGCACGAACGCGTCTCTGGAGTCTCTCCACGAACAAAAAGGCATCCTTCTATCCAGGGAACTCCGTCCCGTTCATCAAGCAGCTTCTTAGCGCCGATCGATTGGTGACTCAGGTTACCCCGTATAGTGAGAGCCCGATCACGGCGATTTTCCCGGTATCGGGTTTGAACAAAGCAATAGAGCCGGTTCGGGAGGTGTGTGGTTGGTAGATACAGCATCTGCACCGTGAAGAACGAAAATCGCTACGTGCGGTGCCTGTGGGCACGCGGGCCATTCGAACGGATGCACGCACTCGCAACAAACACCATCCAGAATGTCCAGATCACCCCGAGCGAAAGCGTAGGCGGCAATCCCAGGGCACATAAAATAGGTCCCCTGCACGGCCCCAATTTGCGGCCCCTGGGCCTGGCCTTTCCCCCGAAACCTGATCCACTGCTATGAGTGTCCGCTCCGCCCGATGGGGCGAGGAGGACGCAGTGAAGAGGAAGCGGCACAGCGCAGAGCAGATCATCGGTCACCTGAGAGATGCCGAGGTGATGGAGGCTGAGGGCAAGACGATCGCCCAGATCGTGAAGAAGCTGGGTGTATCGGAGCAAACCTACCACCGCTGGCGACGAGAGTACGGCAGCTCGTCTGTCGACCAGGTACGCAAGCTGAAGCAGCTCGAGCACGAGAATGCCGAGCTCAAGAAGCTGCTGGCGGATCAGCTGCTCGAGAACAAAGTGCTGAAGGATGTGGCGGAGGGAAACTTCTGAGCCCGCCCAGGAGGCGCCGTGCGGTCGCCATGGCCGTGGAACGTCACGGCGTCTCCGAGAGGCGGGCCTGCTCGATGCTGGGCCAGCCACGATCAACGCAACGCTACGCGCCTCGCTGTGACGCGGGAGACCGAGCCGTGGTCACGCGGTTGCACGTTCTTGCCAGGAAGCACCCGCGATACGGAACGCCGCGAATCACCCGCCTGCTGCGCGACGAGGGCTTCCAGATCAATCACAAGCGGGTCGAACGGCTCTGGCACAGAGAAGGCCTGCAGGTGCCCCAGAAGCAGCGGAAGCGCAGGCGGCTGGGCACGTCGAGGAACGGATGCTCGCTCTTTCGTCCGCAGTACCCGAATCATGTGTGGAGCTACGACTTCGTCAGCGATCAGACCGAGGATGGTCGAAGGCTGAAGATCTTCGCCGTGCTCGACGAGTTCAGCAGGCGCTGCCTGGCGCTGCGAGTCGGCCGTCGCTTCGCCTCGGAGGATGTCATCGACACGATGCGAACGCTCTTCGAGCGCCACGGTCCGCCCACGCACGTCCGCTCCGACAACGGTCCCGAGATGATCGCGACCGAGCTTCGGAAGTGGCTGGTTCGACGAGGCACGGGGACCCTGTTCATCGAGCCGGGTAGTCCCTGGGAGAACGGCTACACCGAGAGCTTCAATAGCCGGCTTCGGGATGAGCTGTTGAACCAGGAGCTGTTCACCAGCATGCTGGAGGCGAAGGTGCTTCTCGATCAGTATCGAGACCAGCACAACACCGAGCGACCGCACAGCTCGCTCGGCTACGAGACGCCGGTGGTCTTCTACGAAGACCACCGGCGAAGGATGGAGAACCCGACCGTGGAAGCGGTCTACAACGACGGACTCTCATAGCGCTGGTACGAGGTTCGGGGGAAGGTCATCGCGGCCGGCCGCGAAGAGACCACGACCTACACCTATGACCTGAACGATCGCATGACGCGGGTGGAGGTGACCACCGCCGACTCGGGCGACGTTCTCCGCCGCGACTACACGGACTACCCGAGCTGGGACCGCCGCGACGAGACGGAGACCCAGGTGGTGGGAGGCGTCCCCACGACGCCGGCGGTGCAGCGCTACCACTACGACGAGACGCACTGGGTGCAGCAAGTGGTGGACGACACCACGGGCCGGTCGATCGACTACGCCTACGACAACAACGGGAACACGCTCTCTCGGGTGGACGGCACGCTGGCGACACCGGAAGAGACGGTGTTCGTCTACGACAGCCGGAATCAGCTGGTGCAGACGACACGGGGCCCTCCGGGCAACCAGGCGATCGCCGGTCGCTACGACTACGACTACCTGGGGATGCGGATCCGTCACTTGGACAGTGAGCGGGGCGACATCGAGGCGATCGTCGACGAGACGGCGATCTTGGACGAGCGGGACCCGAACACGGGGACGCTGGTCGCGCACTACAACTACGCGGATCGCCTGCTTTCCCTGAAGACCCCGACGAGCAATCAGTACTACCACTTCGCGGCGTTGGACACGACGGCGAACCTGTCGGACGAGACGGGTGCGGTGCAGGTGTCGTATCGGACGGACGTGTGGGGAGAAGTGACGGCGGAGGAGGGGGAGAGCCCGAACCGCCAGATCTTCACGGGTCAGGAGTGGGACGAGAATACGGGGCTCGTCTACTTCGGGGCGCGGTACGTAAGCGCTCAACGAACCCCATGTTTCTCGCCGGCGTAGTCTGAGCCACGGTGCGCCCTCCGGATCATCCAGATTCGAAGGAGACGCCGATGCCGAAGTGCCAAGCTCCCACCGAACGCGACCGCTACTGGCTCGACCAGGACCTCGCCTGCGAGACCGTCGCGGACCGGGTCGCGATGCAGACCGAGCACCAGGCGAAGGACCTGGCGACGTTCAGCAAGCACCACGAGCGGATCCGGCTGCTGACCGACACCAACGGCGATCGGGTGTTCGAC
>JAKSCH010000014.1 GCA_022360695.1 Gemmatimonadota bacterium | reverse complement strand
CCGCTTGCCGGAGTATTCCTGATGGCGGCCGAGGTCGAAGTCCGTACGGTTGTGGATGCCCTCGAACTCCTTCCAGCCGAAGGGATACTCGTACTCGATGTCGACCGCGGTCTTGGCGTAGTGCGCCAGCTCGTCGGGGCCGTGCTCATGGAAGCGTAGCTTCTCCGCGCGAATCCCGAGTGACACGTGCCACTCCATGCGGGCGCTCTTCCAGTACTCATACCACTCGTCGTCGCTTCCCGGCTCGACGAAGAACTGCAGCTCCATCTGCTCGAACTCGCGCGTGCGAAAGATGAAGTTCCCCGGCGTGATCTCGTTCCGGAACGCCTTCCCCACCTGCGCGATCCCGAACGGGACCTTCTTTCGCGCGCTGTCCTGGACGTTCTTGAAGTTGACGAAGATCCCCTGCGCGGTCTCCGGCCGGAGATAGACCGCGGCCGCTTCGTCTTCGACCACACCCATGAACGTCTTGAACATGAGGTTGAACTGCCGAGGCTCGGTCCACTGACCTGTCGTCCCGCACACCGGGCATTGCTGCGCGGCGGCGTCTCCCCCCTCGAGCTCGGGAAGCTCGTCGGCGCGGAAGCGGCGGTGGCAGTTCCTGCACTCGACCAGCGGGTCGCTGAACGCGCCGACGTGGCCGCTCGCGACCCACACCTCCGGGTTCATGAGGATCCCGGCGTCGATCCCGACGATCTCGTCGTGGCGGTACACCATCTCGCGCCACCACGCCCCCTGGATCTTGTTCTTGAGCTCGACGCCGAGCGGGCCGTAGTCGTAGACGGACCCCACCCCGCCGTAGATCTCGGAGGACTGAAAGATGAACCCGCGTCGCTTCGCGAGTGACACCAGCTTGTCCATGAGATCGGGCGGGTGCCCGGAGTCCGCGCTCATTCGATCCTCGACGCCCTCTTGTAGAAAAAGCCGGGACCACGAGGGCCCCGGCCGCGAGCCCGGACGATAGCCGCGGGTCGCGCCGAGCGGCAAGGAACGCCGAGCCTCCGATGGAACGCGCCTCTGGCATCGGTGCAGGAAAGTGCATTCCGGTCACGCGCACCACGGCCTACCGAGAGACGTAGCCATCGACATCGGTCGCGGGCCTTCGGACGGTCCGCCAGCCGTTTGTCCCGCACCTACGCGGATCTTCCGGTCCACCGCGAGCGGGCCGTGCGTCACCCGCTCGCGCGCGTCTGGATTTTGCACGAGTCCGAGGCTCACCGGAGACGAACCCCTACGCGGAGACGGCAGCATGAGCCCGAGTCTGTTCAAGCAGGATTCCCCCGACGGCCAGGGAGCAGTGCGTCCCGAGTCGCGCGAGCGTATCCCGGTCGAGCCGATCGAGAAGTCGCGGCGGCGCCGGCGCGAGGAGCCCGGCTCGATCTCGGTGCTCGGCGTGGGCATCGAGGTCACCGGTGAGATCAAGGCGCGCGGCGATGTCCAGATCGAGGGACGTCTCAAGGGCGATCTCACGGTCGAGGGTCAGGTCGCGATCCAAACCGACGGCTCGGTCGAGGGCGACGTCCGCGCGGACCGGGTGATCGTGGCCGGCCGGGTGGACGGCTCGATCGAGGCGCAGGAGAGCGCCCGCTTCGTGGATGGCGCCCGCGTGGACGCCGATGTCACGAGCCCGCGGGTTCAGCTCGAGGATGGGGCGACGCTCAACGGGCGCGTCGACATGGGCGACCGCTCGAAGAAGAGGGCGAAGGAGGATCGCGAGGAGAAGCAGGAGCCGACGCAGGGAGCCGCGTAGGGGTCAGACCACCTACGAGTCGGGCGCGTTCTCCGTCAGCATCCTCGCGGGACCCTTCAGTACTTGCCCGGGCGTGGCGCCGGTCACCGATCCGTCCCGGATCACGGGTACCCCGTTCACGATCACGTGGCGGATCCCCACGGAGTAGCGGTGCGGGTCCACGTAGTCGGCCTGGTCGATGACCGTCTCTGCGTCGAACACGGTGATGTCCGCGAACATTCCGGGCGCGACTCTACCGCGCTCCGACTGGCCGATCTGGTCCGCTGAGAGCGACGTCATCTTCCGGATCGCTTCCTCGAGCGAGAGCACCCCGCGCTCGCGCACGTAACGACCGAGGATCCGCGGGAACGTCCCGTAGCTCCGGGGGTGCGGGAACCCGATCCCGTAGCCGACCGGATCGCCGTCCGTCTCGAACATGGCGTACGGGTGTCGCATGATGCGCTCGACGTCCGCCTCGTCCATGAAGTGATAGATCGCGCTGAATCCGCCCGCGAGCTGGAGCTCGATCGCGAGCTGGACGCCGGTCGCATCGTCGTTCGGCAGCCCGCGATCCGCGGCGAGATCGGACATGCGGCGGCCATCGTACTCGGGGAAGGCGGGGAGACTTCGAAACTGGATCCGCGAGAGGTCCCCGCCGGTCCAATCGCGGTGCATCCAGTCCTCGGTCTCGCGTTCCACGCGCGCGCGCGTCTCGGGATCCTCGACCCGGACCCGGAACGAATCCCGGCCGCCCGCGAGCACCCACTGCGGAAACAGCACGCCGGAGCCCGTGCTCCCGGCGGTGTAGGGGTAGAGATCGACCTTGACGTCGATCCCTTCGGCTCGCGCGGAATCGACCAGCGCCAACGACTCGACGGTCTTCCCCCAGTTGGCGACGCCCATCGCCTTGAAGTGGTTGATATGGACCGGTAGTCCGGCCTCCGCACCTACCCGGATCGCTTCCCGGACGGCCGGCAACAGCCCGCG
Source organism: Gemmatimonadota bacterium (assembly GCA_022360695.1). Lineage (GTDB taxonomy): Bacteria > Gemmatimonadota > Gemmatimonadetes > Palauibacterales > Palauibacteraceae > Palauibacter. Next base: position 34,338 of record JAKSCH010000014.1, on the reverse strand, counting down.
CGCTTCATCGCGCATATGGGTGTAGTAGATGCCGCCGTAGTCCGCGGCCACTTTCGCGAGCTCGATCACCTCCTCGGTCTCCGCGTAATTCGCGGGCACGTAGAGAAGACCGGTCGAAAACCCGAGCGCCCCGTCTTGCATCGTCTCCTCGACGTACCCCTTCATCTCCTCGAGCTCTTCCGGGGTCGGAGCCCGATCCGCCATCCCGAGCACCTGCTTTCGCACCCAGCTGTGGCCGGCGAAGAATCCGATGTTCGGTGCGACCTCGAGCGAGGCGACGTAGTCGCGGAGCGGCCACGGCTGGTCCCCGCTGTGGAGCGACGGCAGGATGGTCGTGATCCCTTGACGGATGAAGTTCTCCGCCAGCGGCCGTCGATGAACCTGGTTCTGCACGTGGTTGTGGTGATCGATGAACCCGGGCGAGACGATCAGCCCCTCGGCATCGAGCACCTCGTTCCCGCGACCGGCGAGCTCGAGGTGACCGGCGACCTCGACGATTCGACCATCGCGGATCCCGATGTCGCCCGGAAACCGCGGGGCTCCCGTCCCGTCCACGATCTCGCCGCCGCTGATCACGAGATCGTAGACCGCGGATCCTGCCGCTTCCCCGCTGTAGGTCTCGATCTCGACGCAGGCGCCGACCCACGTCGCGACGGCGACCGCGATGAGCGTAGATCCCGATCGGGTTCGAGCCCGCGGTTCCGGGGTCGCCCCGACGAGCCCGCGGCCGGTCGACGCGTGCGACACGTCAGCTCCCGTCGGTGCTCGTCCGCATCCCCGACATCTCCCATACGGGGACACCGTCGCGCTTGTAGATGATGCCGTCTTTGATCACGTCCGTGACGTACCCCAGCACGTTGATGTCGAACAGGGGGTTTCCATCGACGACGATGATGTCGGCGAGCTTACCGGGCTCGATCGTCCCGACTTCGCGGAGCCCCAGCACCTGCGCGGACACCTTCGTCGCGGAGGAGATGGCTTCGATCTCGGTCATGCCCATGTCGACCAACGCGGAGACTTCGCGCCATGCGGACTCGGCGTGGAAGTTGAGCGGCGACCCCGTGTCGGTCCCCATCGCCATCAGCGCATCGGCATCGATGAACTGCCGCGCCGCCTTCTCGCTGTTCCGGATCTGCCGCGGCGTGCTGCTGAAGTACGGACGTCGCCAGAAATCGTCTTTCGTGTAGGAGCTCAGCACCTGCTCGCGGATCTCGGTCGGGAAGCTGTCGAGGATGTCGGGATCCCACAGGCGCTCCGGGAACTCCAGCGTGGCCGGATAGATCCAGATGCGGTGCGCGATCGTCTGGACGACCGGAATGCCCTCCATCGCGATGTGCGCCACGAGCTCGTCCGAATACGCCGGCACGCTCCCACCCGAGCCGGCGTGCTGTAGCACGTCGCACCCGCCACGGATGGCGCCCCATACCACCTCTTCTTCGTACACGTGGCAGTGGATGGGGACGCCGGCCGGCCCCGCGACGGACTTGATCGCCCGCATGTCCTCTTCCGTCGTGCCGATCCACGTCTTGATCACGTCGACACCGGCATCGATCAGCATCTCCGCGCGCTCGCGAGCCTCGTCCGGGGAAGAGTGGAGCACACGGAGCTCATCGGGCAGGAAGTCCCACGCGTAACGGGTGATCCACGGACCGCTCACGAGCAGCCGCGGGCCCGGCACTTCGTTGGCGTTGACGCGATCGCGGAACGCGAGGCTCGACATCGGCGCGGCGAGGTCGACGCCTGCGGTGACGCCCGCCGCGAGCAGCTGCTTCGCGGATGTCTCGTACACGAGGTCGTCGCGCCCCTCGAACCAGGGGAACCAATCCGCATAGTCCCCGTGTCCCAGGATCATGATGTGGACGTGCGCATCCACCATCCCGGGCATCATGGTCTTCCCGGCCGTGTTGATGACCTCGGCGTCGGGCGGAATCTCGATGTCCGAGGCCGGACCGACCGCGACGATCCGGTTCCCCCGGATGATGACCGCGGCGTGGTGGATCGGCGGAGCCTCGTATCCGTCGAGGAGCTGACCACCCACCAGGGCGATCGCGCGATCCTGCTGGGCCGCGACCGGTGTGCCGATCGCGAGCGAGATCGTGAGCAGGGAAATCAGAGCGCGAGGGGCGGACGACATGACGCCTCCTTTGGTTCGTCGGACTTGCTGTCGATGAGAACCTGACGCCGATCGTCGTCGGCCGGCAACGGTCCCGGTAGACGCTCGACCCGCGAAATCCGCCAGCATTGAGACTCGGCAACTTATCTTACGTCTCGCGTAAAATAAGATTATGCCAAAAAACTTATCTTACGGCCCGGCAAAGCAGAGACTTCGTAGTCACGGCGCGTGCTACGATCGCCTTCAAGCCGTACGCGACAAAGGCGACTGGGAGGGTGACTCGAGTCGCCTGCCTATCCCTGCGTTGTCGCGACGGCGACCGCGTCGACGGCGACCACGCGGTCTTCGTAGGCGAATACCGGATTGAGCTCGATTTCGACCAGTCCGTCGTCGCCCAGCAGGCACTCTCCGAGCGCGACGGCGAGCGAAGCGAGGGATTCGATGTCCACCCGCGGCGCACCGCGATGGCCGAACAGAAGCGGCGCCAGCCTGAGGTCGGCGCTCATCTCGTGGACCGCCTTCTTCGACACAGGCGCTCGACGAATCACGACGTCGCGAAAGAGCTCCACGCCGACGCCCCCCACTCCGACCACGATGACCGGCCCGTACTGTGGATCACGCCGGGCGGCGACGACGAGCTCCACGATTGGCGCCGGCAACATTGGCGAGACGAGTGCCCCCTCGACGTCGTGGGGGAGCCCGTGTCGCTTCAAGTAGGCGACGGCTGACGCGACCGTAGCCTCGAAGGCCTCCTCGATCGCGGCGGCGCCTTCGAGGTCGAGCGCGACGGCGCCAGCTTCGGTTTTGTGCGGAAGGTGCCGTGACACGACCTTGACCGCCGCCCGGCGACCCGATGGCGCCGCGCGGGCCGCCGCCGAAGCATCGGCAGCGAACTCGGCCGGTACCAGCGGTACGTCGTGCCTCTCCAGAAGAGCGCGTGTCTCTCGCTCGCTCAGCCAGGTGCGCCGTTCCTTCTCGGCGACCCTCGCGGGTCCCTTCGTCTCGGCGGGCGAGTGGGTCGGCAGGTCGGCGGACCCGACGCGCGCGGTGGACGCGGGCTTGGAACGCTCGCTCATCGGACGTCGGGTCGACAGCGCCCGTGGCGTCGCGGAGCGTCGTCCCCACGCGTCGAGCGCGACGATCGAGCGGACGGCCAGCTCCAGAGACCCGAACACGGGGACCCGTGCGTCCGATAGACGTCGGAGCGCCGGCGGATCGCGGTGCGCGTAGAGTGAGTGCACGACGAGCGGGATGCGAGCCGCCGCGCACAGGCTCGCGAGTCCGGCGGCCGCGGCTTCTTCCTCCTCCGCGAGCGCGGACGAGAACCGAATCGAGTATCCCCCGAACAAACCGATCAAAAGCACGCCACCGCACGCGGGATCGTCGGTCAGGACGCGTAGCGCCTCTACGAAGACGCCGGGCTCGCGGTCGGTGGCGCCCGCGACATCGATCGGGTTCGCCACGTTCGCGGCGGGGCCCAGCAGAGCGGCGAGTCGCGTCCGCGTGTCCTCCGCCAGCTCCGCCAGCTCGACCCCCGCGGCGGCGAGATGGTCCGCAGCCAACGTGGCATGCCCGCCACCGTCGGAGAGGACGCACAGACCGCGACCGGTCAACGGCGGTTGCGTCCCGACCGTCTCCGCCACGGGCAAGAGCTCGTCGGCGCGCGTGACCTCGATCAACCCGGCCTCGCGCGCCAAGGCGCGGAACGTCTCGTACGACCCCGCGATGGCCCCCGTGTGCGAACGAGCCGTCCGGACGCCGGAGTCCGACCGGCCCCCCTTGAGCGCAACGATGGGTGTCGAGCGCGAGACGCGCGTCGCCGTCTCGAACAGCGCCTCGCCGTCGCGAACGCCCTCCAGGTACACGGCGATCGCGGTCGTGGGCTCGTGCTGACCCAGGTAGTCGAGGTATTCGTGGAACCCGATGTCCGTCTCGTTGCCGGGACCGACGTAGATCGACACGCCGATCGGTCGCGCCGACGCGGTCGTCATCAGATCGAGCGCGATGTTGCCGGACTGCGCGACGATGGCGAGCGAGCCGCGAGCCAGCGGCTCTCCTCCCACCATGTGAAGCCCCGCGTGGGTGTTGAGGAGCCCCGACGTGTTGGGGCCGATCAGCCGCACGCCGGTCTCCCGGGCGGCTGCGAGCGCGCGCGCTTCGAGCTCGGCGCCGGACGTCCCCGACTCGCGAAACCCGACGGCCGGGACGATCGCCGCCCGGACGCCGTGTCGGCCGCACGCCGCGATCTCGTCGGGAACGGCGGCGGCCGGCCGGGCGACGTAGACCAGATCCGGCGGATTCGGGGTCGCGTCGATCGCTTCGTACACGGGCAGCCCCAGAAGCGACCCGCCCTTCGGGTTGATGGGAAAGACCTCACCGGGGAAGCCGGACGCCTGGAGCGCCGCGACGACTTGGTGACCCCGCTTCTCGGCGTCGCTCGAGGCCCCAACGACCGCCACGGATCGCGGCTCGAAGACGGGAGCCAGCGGGTGTGTCATCGTCGGGTCGATGCAGACGCGATCGAGTGTGTCATCGTCGGGTCGACACGCGGGCACGATCGGGACGTCGATCTAGACGCCGCGATACACGGGCTCACGCTTCTCGGCGAACGACGTCACGCCCTCCCGCCAGTCCGCGGACGCCATGCAGGCGTGGAGCGCCTCGGCTTCGAGACGCAGCGACTCTTCGGGATCGATCGTTTCGGCGCGATCCAACAGCCGCTTCGCGAGTCGCATCGAGATCGGCGCGTTCTTGGCGAGCGCGCCCGCGATCGACCGCGCGCGCGGGACGACCTCGTCGGCCGGCACGACCTCGTTGGCGAGACCCCAGTCGAGCGCCTCCCCCGGCGTGAAGAAGCGACCGAGCAGAATCAGCTCGGCCGCGCGGGCGTGCCCGACGCGACGACGAAGCGTGTATACCGTGCCCCCGCCGACGAACGTCGCGAGCGCGATCTCGGGCATCCGGAGCTTCGCCTCATCCGCGATCACGACGAAGTCGCAGGAGAGCGCGAACTCCAGACCCGCGCCGATCGCGTGTCCGTTGACCGCGGCGACGACGGGTTGCGGCAGCGTCTGGATCGCGCGGAAGACGCGCTGGCTGGTCTCGATGTAGTCGTGTCGTTCCGCATCGCCCTGCGGTCTCTCCCGGTGTGCCTTGAGATCGGCACCCGCGCAGAAGGCGCGACCCACGCCGGTGAGGATGACGGCACGTACGTCGCCGTCGGCGGCGATCGCGTCGAGCTCCGCGTCGAGCAGCTCGTACATCGGGAGGCTGACGGCGTTGAGCCGGTCGGGGCGATTGAGACGGAGGACGCGGACGGCGTCCTCCGTCTCGACGAGAAGCGGTGCCTCGCTCGTCGTGGTCATGCCGCGGTACGTCGGAGTCCTAGATCGTCCGCGATCCTGGCGATCTCACTGATCGGGGTCGTCGGTGGTCGTGACCGGCTTCCTCGGCGTGGCGTTCTTGACGTGCTTCTCCAACCAACGATCCGTCTCCCACAGGACGTGGAGGACGGACTCACGCGCCACGTATCCGTGGCTTTCGCCCGGGAGCATCACGAGCCGCGCGACCGCGCCCAACCCTTTGAGGGCCGCGAAGAAACGACGGGACTGGATCGGGTAGGTGCCCGAGTTGTTGTCGTCTTCCCCGTGGATGAGGAGGATCGGCTCGTTCACCTTCTCGGCGTGCATGAACGGCGACATGTAGAAGTAGAGATCCGGCGCCTCCCAGAAGAGGCGTTGCTCCCGCTGGAAGCCGAACGGCGTCAGCGTGCGGTTGTACGCGCCGCTACGGGCGACGCCCGCCCGGAACACGTCCGAGTGAGCGAGGACGTTCGCGGTCATGAACGCGCCGTACGAGTGGCCGCCGATGGCGACCCGCTCCGGATCTACCACGCCGCGACGCACGCCCTCCTCGACCGCCGCCTTCGCGTTCGCGACGAGCTGCTCGCGGAACGTGTCGTTCGGCTCGTCGTCACCCTCGCCCACCACCGGCATCGACGCGTTGTCGAGCACGGCGTATCCGCGCGTCACGTAGGGGACGGCGCCGGAGAAGTTGATCCGGGTGAACTGGTACGGCGAGTCCGTGCGCTGACCCGCCGCCGACGCATCCTTGAACTCGCGCGGGTAGGCCCAGACGAACGTGGGTAGCGGACCATCGCGCTCCGCGTCGTATCCCGCGGGCAGGTACAACGTCGCCGACAACGGCATCCCGTCCTCGCGCTCGTACTGGATCGCCTCCTTGCGGATGTCGGCGAATTGCGGGTACGGGTGCGGGAAGGCGGTGAGCGCCGTGATCTCGCCGCTTCCGAGATCGCGGAGGAAGAAGTTCGGCGGATCGGTCTTCGACTCGCGCCGCGTGATCAGCCGGCCGTCCTCGAGCAACGTCATGGGCCCTTCGTAGTACGGGGCCTCCGACCGGAACAGCTCTTCTTCCGTTCCGCCATCGAGATCGCGGAGCCGCAGGAACGGTCGGTTGCCTTCCGGCGACGCGCCGGCGCCGGCCAGGTAGATGGAGCTCCCTCCGTCCGCCGTCACCAGCACCGACGTGCCGCGATCGGTCGGCCTCGTGAGCGGCGTCCCCGGATCCGCGTACCGATCTTCGGTCGATACGTCGAAGATCAGATCCGCGTCACCCGGTCGATCGGGCGTGATGCGGTAGGTCCGACTCTCGCGCGTCAGCCACCATTGGGAGCTGACCAGCGCGAACCCTTCCTCCGCCCATCGAACGCCGGTGTATCGGAACGGGAGCGACGCGATCCGGACCGCGTCGCCCTCGAACGGCGCGGCGTGCATGAACACCGCGTCGCGGACCTCGGCCGGTCGGGCGGCGTCGCCTTCATCCTGGGCCTCGGTCCAGTAGAGCGTCGCGTCCGCATCGGGACGCCACGCGATCGAGCGGGCACCCGTGGGCACGGATCCGTATACGGTCGGGACCTGGTCCATGAGCGGAACGCTCGCGACCTCGTGCGCGACCGATCCGTCCATGTCCCAGACCTCGATGCGATTCGGAAAGCGACCGGCCGGGACGATGTAGGAGAAGGGTCGATGCGTGGTCTGGACGAGCAGGTGTCGCCCATCGGGTGAAGGCTCGACGTCACGGATCATGGCGGGCTCGCCGAGGGTCGTCACCGAGCCGTCGAGCGTCACGCGCGCGAGCTGCGCGGTGGCGTAGTGCTCGAACAAATCCTCGTCGTGCCGGTTGCCCAGCAGATCCTGATACGTCCAGGCGGGCGAGGGCTCGCCGCTGTTCTCCTGGATGACGGGACCCGACGGGATCGTCGGCTCGTCGGGCGCCGCGCCGCGGCCCGCGGGCACGGTCTTCACGATCAGCGAGCGATCGTCGGAGACCCAGCTCACGGCGCCACCCATGAGATCGTTGACCCGGACGCCTTCGATCCGACGCGCCGAGGCCGACGCGACGTCCACGACCCAGAGCTGGATCTCGGCATCCGTGTCGTTGGTGAACGCGATGTGCGCCCCGCTCGGCGACCACTGGATGTTGCGGATCCGCGGGCTCGCCGGGAGCCCGGAGATCGGCCGCTCGGCGCCCTCGATCGTCGTGAGCGTCAGCCCCGTCGTCGTGACCCGCACGCGGCTGGGTCCGTTGGTGCGCGGGTTGATCCGCATGCCGGCGAGCCGGAGCTCGGGCGCGGCTACCTGCGCGATCGATGGCAGGCTCGCGCGCTCGGTGATGAGGAGCAGCGACTCGTCGGGGCTCACGCTGACGCCGGGCGTGATGGGCGCGTCCACGAGCGCCGCCAGCTCGGGTGCCGGCGTCTGGTACCCATCCGCGCCTTCCTGAGCGTACGCGGGGGTCGAGACGAGCGAAGCGAAGACGAGGGTGAGGACGCGGCTCCCGGGACGGCTCATGATGCGGCTCCGGCTGGAGTACAGGTGTCGTGGGCCTCTCACGCCATAGTCCGAGCCCGCAACGGACCGCGCAAGCTCACGGCACGAGCTCCTCCTCCACCAATCGAGCGATCCATAGACCGGAGAACAGATCGGACGTGTAGATCCGGCCTTTGAAGAGCTGCGCGCCCCAGGTCATCGACCAGTTCGGCACCGACGCGTCGGGAGATGACGTCTTGAGCGCGCCGATCTCGCGTCCTTGTCGATAGAGGTCGCCTCGTAGCTCCCCCGAGATGTCGACGACGCGCAGCCCGGCCTGGTAGTAGCCGATGTACAGCCGATCGCGGTCGTCGCTCCACAGATTGTGCGCGCCCGCTTCCGGGACCTCGTACCGCGCGACCTCCACCGGGTCGTCGATGTCCGTGACGTCCAGCACGTGGACGTAGCCGCGCGCCTCGATGGGACCGAACGCGTCCGGATCCCAATCGTCGGGGAAGATCTCGTCGCCGACGAAGAGATACTTGCCGTGCCGCCATGCGACGTGCGTGTTCCCCTCCGGGTAGCTGAACGAGCTGACGAACGTCGGTGCGCGAGGAGTGCCGCCGTGGGTCCCGGCGCCCGCGTCCAGGATCACGACGCCGTCGTCCCAATAGGACGCGTACGCGTAGCCGTCCTGGACGATCACGTCGTGGAGGCTGCGCGCCGGGTTGTCGATCGCCCACCGCCCCACTTCGCTCGGAGCGGTCGGATTCGCGATGTCGATGATGACGATCTCGCTCGTCCCGTTGTGGCACGCGTAGACGAGATCGTACTCGCCCAAGATCCAGACGTTGTGGACGCCTCCGGTCACCGTGTCGGTGTATTCGGAGAGAATCGTCGGGTGCGCGGGATTCGAAAGATCCAGCAGGACGATGCCGTTGCGTCGACTCGAAGCGCCTTCCCGCGTGACGATCCCGAGTCGATTGTTCGGGTGAATCTTGACGTCGTTGATGCGCCTCGCGTCGAGCTGGATGGAGTCGGTGAGCACCGGACTCGTCGGGTCGGTGACGTCCCAGACCTTCATCCAATCGTGGTAGAAGGTGCCGAGATACGCGTAGTCGCGTCCGTCGACGCCCTCGAACACCCACGTGTCCCCGGCGCGGTGGGTCGCGGTCACGCCGTGTCCGACCCGCTCCAGACGGGTCGTGTGGGTCCGCGGCCCGACGTCGAGCCGAATCGTTCGCGAGATCGCCGGGCCGGCGACCGCCGTCACGTAGTACGTACCCGGCTCCTCCGCTACGAACAGACCCTCTTCACCGGCCGCTTCCACCGTCGCGCCGGCGGGCGAGAGCGACCACAGCGGCTGCAACGTCCGACCGCGCGACCGGACCCCGTCCGCCGTCAGACGGAGAAAGACGACGTCTCCGGTCCGGAGACCCTCCGTGTCCGACAGCGGCTCGAGCGTGTACCCCTGGTCCACGTTTCGTTCGACCGTCACGCGGAGCTGTGTGACGGCGTGGCCGGCGCTGACGGTCACGATCGTGGCGCCGGGGTTCACCCCGAGCACCCGACCGGTCGCGTCGATCGTCGCGACGGCGTCCTCCGCTACCTGGTAGGTGAGCTCCACGTCTTCGAGGCGATCGCCGAGCGCTGTGTACGCGTCGACGTGGAGGGGCGTCGTCGTCTCGGTGTACACGCGGCCTCCGAGCCGCGCGTCGAGTCGGTCGGCGGGGAGCTGCGGAACCCGTACCACGACCCACGTAGGTCTGCCCCGGTACAAGGCCGCGACCCGGGCCTCGCCCGGTCGCTCGGCGGTGACGACGCCGCGGTCCGACACCGTCACCGCGTCACCGCTCACGAACCACGTGACGTCCTCGCCCTCCGTTCCTTCCGCGGTGGTCGCGACGAGGGCATGCGATTCTCCCACGGGGAGGTCGAGCTCGGAGGGCGTTACGACGACCTGCGTCGCCTGGGCCCACGCGGAGACGGGGCCGGACACGCATGCGAGCAGCACGAACGAAGAGAGGGTCTTCATGGATCGCTCCTTTCGGCGCCGCTCGAGGCGGTCGCCCGCCCAACCTCCGATCCGCACCGGACCGTAGCAACCGGGTCGTTTTCGAAGCGCCGTCCGCCGACGGGCCGAGGCCGGGCGGCGACCGTTGTTGACCGTCCCGGGTTCCGGTCGGAGGTTCGGCGCCATGGAGACCCTCGATCGCTCGTACGCGGACGCGCGTCCGACGCCCACCCCGGACGAGGCCGCGGATATCGTCGCGCGACACTGGAGCTGGGAGGCGTCCGCCCGGGAAGCTCCGAGCGAGCGAGATGCGGTGTTCGAGGTCACGACCGCCGACGGTCGAGCCGCCTATCTCAAGATCTCGAATCCGCTCGAGGATCGCTCCACGCTCGAGATCGAGACCGAGATGATCGAGACGCTCGACGCGGCCCAAGGCTGCTATTCGTTCCCGACGCCGATCCCGACCGCCGACGGCCGAACCCTCGTCGAGATCGAGCTCGCCGGCCGAACGCACTTCGCCCGGCTTTCGGAGCCGGTCGGAGGATGCGCCGCGACGGAGGTTCGACCCCAGACGAACCCGCTCCGGTTCCAGGTGGGACGACTGCTCGGCATCGTCGACCGTTCGCTGAGCGGGCTGCCGGGTGCGGATCGGCCGATGATCTGGGACCTGCGGGGCGCGTTCGAGCTCATCGGCGAGCACGCGTCGGGACTCGACGGGTCCAGGCGGAGCCTCATCGCGGACGTCTTGGATCGGTACGAACGCGCCGTGGCCCCGCGGATTCCGGATCTCCGCGAGAGTCTCATCTACAACGATGCGAATCCCGCGAATATCCGTCTCGATCCGTCTCGACCCGGTACGCCCAAGGTCGTCGGGCTCATCGATTTCGGCGACGCGGTGCGATCGTGGACGATCGCGGAGCTCGCCGTGGGCTGCGCCTATGCGGGGTTGGGAGCGCGCGATCCCGTCGGGGCGTTCGCCGCGGTGGCCCGCGGGTACGTCTCGGAGCACGGCGTCTCGGAGCCGGAGGCCGATGTCCTGTTCGAGCTGGCCCGGCTCCGTCTGGCGCTGAGCGTCACCATCTCCGGCGTCCGCGCGCGTCAGGACCCGAGGAACGAGTACCTGTCGTCGAGCCGAGGACCGGCGTGGGAGACGCTCGAGCTTCTTTCCGCGCAGTCACCGGCGCTGGCCCGCTACCGTCTACGGGAGGCGTGCGGCCACGTCCCGTGCCCGGCGGGTCCGCGGCTCGTCGCCGCGCTCGACCGGGCCGCGGAGACGGCTGCGCCATCGCTCGACCCCGACCCCCGGACCGCCCGCACGGTCGTGCTCGATCTGAGCGTCGAATCGGGGGACGACGGGGGCACGTTCGATCCCACGGACCACTCGAGGTACTCCCGACGTCTGTTCGATCAGATGCGCGATGCCGGCGCCCCGATCGGGATCGGCCGGTTCGATGAAGTCCGCTGGTGGTACACGGGGGATGCGTTCCGCTCGCCTCGCGACGACGTGGACGAGTGGCGGACCGTCCACCTGGGGATCGACCTCTTCGCGGACGCGGGCACGCCGGTCTCGAGCCCGCTGGCAGGTCGCGTCAGCAGCGTGGCGGACAACGCGGAACGGCTCGACTACGGTCCGACCGTGATCATCGAGCACGAGCTGACCGATGACGAGGGCCCGCTTCGGTTCTGGATCCTCTACGGGCACCTCGATCCCGAGGCGCTCGAGCGTCTCGCGGTCGGCCAGCCGGTCGAGGCCGGCGATCGGATCGGCGCGTTGGGATCCCCGCCACGCAACGGCGATTGGGCGCCCCACGTGCACGTCCAGATCTTCGCGGATCCGCTCGGCTACGAGGGCACGTTCCCGGGCGTCGCCGCCCCGAGCCAGCGCGAGACGTGGATCTCGGTCAGCCCCGACCCCGGCCCCCTGCTGGGGCTCTCGGGGGATGCGCGCGCGCCCCGGCCGAGGGGCGCGAACGAGCTGATTGCGGATCGGGCGCGGCGACTCGGCCCTTCGCTCAGCCTCTCGTACGACCGACCGCTCCACATCGTACGCGGACGCGGGGCGCGTCTGTTCGACGTCGAGGGTCAGCCGTACCTCGACTGCGTGAACAACGTGGCGCACGTCGGCCACGCGCACCCGCGCGTGAACGAGGCCGCCGCCCGGCAGATGGCCGCGCTCAACACGAACACGCGGTATCTGCACGAAGCGATTCTGGAGTATACGGAGCGTCTCGCTTCGCTGTTCCCTCCTCCCCTCGACGTGTGCTTCCTCGTCTGCTCCGGCACGGAGGCGAACGAGCTCGCGCTTCGTATGGCACGCATCCACACGGGGAAGGTGGGCGCCGTGGTCCTGGACGGGGCCTACCACGGGAACTCGAGCTCCGTCATCAACCTCAGCCCGTACAAGTTCGACGGACCGGGCGGGAAAGGCACTCGGCCGTGGGTGCGGGTGGCCGCGATGCCCGATCGCTTCCGAGGGGAGCATCGAGGCTCGCCCGAGGAGGTGGCTCCCCTCTACGCGGTCGAGGTCGCGCGCGCGGTGGAGGCGCTGGAGACCGAGCCGACCTGGTTCGAGGACCGCCCGCCGGGGGCCGCGGCGTTCTTCCACGAATCGCTGCTGAGCTGCGGGGGGCAGATCCCCCTGCCGGCCGGGTATCTGTCGGCGGCATACGAGTCGGCGCGCGCGGCCGGTGCCGTCTGTGTCGCGGACGAGGTGCAGGTCGGGTTCGGCCGCGTCGGGACCGGTTGGTGGGCCTTCGAGGAGGGCGGCGTGGTCCCCGACATCGTGACGCTCGGGAAGCCGATCGGGAACGGACACCCGTTGGGGGCTGTCGTCACGACCGCGGAGATCGCGCGCTCGTTCGACAACGGCATGGAGTACTTCAACACCTACGGCGGCAACCCCGTGTCGTGCGCCGTCGGGCTGGCCGTGCTGGATGTGATCGAAGACGAAGGTCTGCGCGAAAACGCCCGTCGCACCGGCGCTCGGGTGCTCGAGGGATTCGAGGATCTGGTGGCGCGACACCCTCGCGCGGGCGACGCGCGCGGCCGCGGTCTGTTTCTCGGTATCGAGTTCGTCCGCGGCGACCGCGAGCCCGATGCGGCGACCGCGGGGCGCGTCGTACAGCGAATGCGGGATCGCGGGGTCCTGCTGAGCACGGACGGACCCGATCACAACGTGATCAAGTTCAAGCCGCCGCTGGTATTCTCGGAGGACGACGCGGACGTACTGCTGGAACGTCTCGAAGGGGTCCTCTCGGAGACGGCCTTTCTCGACTGAGCCCATGCCGGGCCCGTCCTCTTCAAGCGTGTGAGGCGATCCCGCGTTCGCTCGCGCGCAGGAACGCGACGAAGCGCTCGACGTCCTCCGAGACCTCGCCGATCTCGAGGACGTCGAGCGCTTCGTCCATCCGCAGTCCGGATCGGTAGACGACCTTGTACGCGCGCTTGATCTCGCGGCGTCGGTCCGACGAGAAGCCCGCCCGTCGTAGACCGACCGCGTTCAGACCGTGCACCCGCCCCGGCATCCCGACCGCGGTCAGATAGGGCGGCAGGTCCTGGATCACCGCGGAGACGCCACCGAGCATCGCGTACGCGCCGATCCGCGTGAACTGGTGCACCGCCGAGACGCCGCCCAGCACGACGTGGTGGTCGATCTCCGCGTGCCCGGCGAGCGCCGTCCCGTGTCCGATGACGTTGTCATCGCCCACGCGGCTGTCGTGTCCGGCGTGCGAGGCGCCCATGAAGTAGTTCCGATCGCCGATGACGGTGCCGCGATCCGTCTTCGCGCCTCGGCTCAGGTGGACCGCTTCCTTGAAGTGGTTGTCGTCGCCGATGGTGAGCGGGCGGCTCTTCTCGGGCGTGTAGCCGAGATCCTGCGGCTCGGTCCCCACGACCGAGCCATGACAGACCCGGTTGCGACGGCCCATGGTCGTGTGACCGTAGATCCGGACCGCGCTCTCGATCACGCAGCCCTCACCCACGACCGCACCGGACTCGATGATCGAGAACGGTCCGACGCGCACGCTTTCGTGGATGACCGCGCCGTCCTCGACGATCGCGGTCGGGTGGATCTCGCTCAGCGCTACCCTCCGCCCTGCGTCGTCGCCACGGCGTCGTCGTGCGTGCCCCAGCGCTCGAACCACTTCCGCAGATAGAGCTGCGTGCGGAGGAAGTTCGACGGTTTGCTCGACGTGCCGTGCCACTCGCCCTCGAAGCGAATCATCGCGGTGGGCTTTCTCTGGGCCTTGAGCGCCTGATAGAACTGCTCCGTCTGCGAGATCGGCGTCCGGAGGTCCATGACGCCGGTCATGAGCATGGTCGGGGTCGTCACGCTCCCGACGTAGCTGATCGGCGAGCGTCGGATGTGCTCGCTCGGGTCTTCCCACGGGAAGTGCTCGAAGTCCGCATACCAGCGGAGGTAGTTTCCGTCGACCTGACCCGGGAAGCTGAACCAGTTGACGACGGGGCAGTTGGACGAGGCGGCGCGGAACCGATCGGTGTGGCCGACCACCCATGCCGTGAGCACGCCGCCACCGGAGCACCCGTAGACGAACATGTTGGACTCGTCGATGTACCCGCGGGAGACCACGTCGTCCACGCTCGACATCAGGTCGTCGAAGTCGTGGTTCGGATAGTCGTATTGGATCGCGTTGCCGAACTCGGTCCCGTATCCCGAGCTGCCGCGCGGGTTGGTGTAGAGGACCACGTACCCGTTCGCGGCGTGCTCCTGCCACGCGAAGTTGAACCCGCCGTTGTACATGCCGTGCGGACCGCCGTGGATCACGAGCATCATCGGATACCGGTGCGCCGGGTCGAACCCGGGGGGCTTGATGACCCAACCGTGGATGGGCAGCCCGTCGTAGGATGACTCGGTCCATACCTGCTCGACCTCGCCCAGTGTCACGCCCGCGAGCACATCGGCATTGACCTTGGTGAGACGAGTCTTCCGGTCGGGGTTCTCGATCGGGAAGGCGTACACGTCACCCGGCTCGTGCGCGTCGCCCCACATGCCGACGGCGACGCCGCCGCGACTCACGTCGTTCACGGCGAGCATCTGCGGTCCTTCGCTCACGGCCCGTACCTCTCCGTCGAGCGACGCGTGGTACACGTTGCGGTACCCGTCCGCCTGCACGTTGAAGTACACCCCATCGTTGTCGGGCGCCCAATGGAGCCCACTCGGTGTCCGATCCAACTCCATCGTGAGGGCGCGAGGGTTCGTTCCGTCGGCGTTCATCACGTAGAGCGCCGACTCGATGTAGTCGTACGTCGTCGTGTCGTGGCCCACGTACGCGATGTATCGCCCGTCGGGCGATGCCACCGGGTTGCGGTCGGGTCCTTTTCGAGTGGTGACCCGCACGAAGTCGCCCGACGCGACATCCAGGCGGTAGATCTCGCTCTCCTGCCAGCGGTAGTCGGCGTCATCGATGATGAGACCGCTGAACAGGACCGAGTGGCCGTCCGGCTCCCAGCTCGGGGCTCCGTAGTTGTGGTCGCCGTGCGTGATCTGACGCGGCGTGCCGCCATCGGCCGGGAGCACGAAGATGTGCTGGAAGCTCTCCTCCAAGAACCCGACCCGATCCTGGCGATAGATCAGGCGCTCCACGATCCGCGGCGCGGGCGTCCACTCGGCCCCCTCGGGTCGCGGGAGCGAGATGTTCCAGTTGTCCGCCGTCGAGCGCTCGGCCGCGACCCGCATCGTGAACGAGAGCTGCGAGCCGTCGGGTGACCACGCGAGGTTCGATGGGCTCTCGTTCAGACGCGTGACCTGCGAGACCGCGCCCTCCGCATCCATCCAGCGGACGAAGATCTGGCGGTTCCCATCCTCGTCCGCCGCGAAGAAGGCGAGCCGCGTCCCGTCCGGCGACCAACGCGGAGAGGATCCCTCGACGAGATCGCGGGCGCGCGTGCCATCGCGGTTCACGATCTGGATCGACGACTCCCACCGGTCGTCGAGCTTGTCCACCCAGGACCGCGTGAAGACCACCTGTGATCCGTCCGGCGAGATGCGCGGGTCCGAGGCGCGCTCCCAATCGAGCCAGGTCGCGAGCGACAACCGCTCACCGTCGGCGCTCTGCGCGACGACGGCGCCGACGCCGAGCGACGCGGCCGCGGCTCCCAGGACAAGGGCCCGCGCGGTCCGCCGGAGCGAAGGCACGGGGGATGACGATGACGCGCGGTTCATGAGGATCCTCCTGGCAGCGGACTCACGGCGACCGTCGAAACATGGCGGCGACCACACGCGGTCGGTAGGGGCGAACGAAACCGGACCCGTGCCGGCGGCGCTCCAGCGGGTCTATGTTCCACCCACGCCGCCGGGCTGCGTCGTATCACGAGCGAGCGAGGCATCTCTCCTTCTAGAGCTCGCCGCGGTTGTGCGCGTCCACGGCGTAGGCGCAGGCGCGTGCGGTGAGCGCCATATAGGTCAGCGAAGGGTTCTGACACGCCGACGACGCCATCGCGGCGCCATCGATGACGAAGAGGTTGGGGATGTCCCAGGTCTGATTGAATCCGTTGAGCACCGATGTCGCGGGATCCCGACCCATCCGCGCGGTCCCCATCTCGTGGATCGTGAGACCGGGCGCGGTGAGGTCCGTGAGTAGCTCGACGTCCGACCCTCCACCTGCCTCCAGCATCTCGGCGGCCCGCTCGGCGCTGTCCTGCATCATGAGCCGTTCGTTCTCCCCCCATGTGCATTGGATCCGGAGCGTAGGGATGCCCCACGCGTCGGTTTGCTCCGCATCGAGCTCGACGAAGTTGTCCTCTCGCGGCAGACATTCGCCGAACGCGCCGAGCTCGAGCTCCCACGGGCCCGGCTCGGTCAACCTCCGCTTGTAATCGGCGCCGAACCCCGGCTCATCGAGCCCCCGGCTCCACCCCTTCCGGGTCGACCACCCCTGGTACCCGTACCCCCGGATGAAATCGGCTGCGGGCTCGGTCACGTTTCGAAAACGCGGGATATAGATGCCGTTCGGCCGCTCTCCCGTGTACGTGTAGGCCTCCCACCCGCGGAACGTCGCCTTGGCGCCCGTGCTCATGGTGTGGTCCATGAGGTAGCGGCCGAGGGCACCGCTCGAGTTCGCCAAGCCGTCGGGGAAGTCGGGCGACGTCGAGTGGAGCAGGATCCGGGTCGACTCGAGCGCGGAGGCGCCGAGGAACACGACCCGCCCGAAGAACTCGAGCGCCTCGTGCGACGCGCGGTCGATCACCCGCACACCCGTGACCCGCCCCTTGTCCGCGTCCCAGATCACGCTGTGCACGACCGAGTCGGGGCGGAGCGTCATCCGTCCGGTCGCCTCCGCGGCGGGGAGCGTCGCGCTGAGCGAGCTGAAGTAGCTCCGCGTGCTGCACCCACGGTGACAGGGCCCGCAATAGTGACAGGCGCTTCGGCCGTTGTGGTCACGCGTGAGGACCGCGGTCCGACCGATCGTCATGCGACGCGTCGCTCCGAACCGCCGAGCGATCGCATCGCGCACGGTCTCTTCCACGCACGTCATCTGCATCGGCGGGAGGAAGTGACCATCGGGAAGCTGCGGGAGCCCCTCCGGCTGTCCGCTCACGCCCACGAACGCCTCGACCTTGTCGTACCAGGGGGCGAGGTCGGCGTATCGGATCGGCCAGTCCACGCCGACGCCGTCGCGAGCGTTCGCCTCGAAATCGAGATCGCTCAGACGATACGACTGCCGCGCCCACATGATCGAACGCCCGCCGACCTGTCGACCTCGAATCCACAGGAACGGCGCATCGTCCGGAACGGTATACGGGTTCTCGTTGTCGTTGACGAAGAACTTCCGACCCATCTCGTCGCACGCGTAACACTCTTTCTGGATGGGCTGCTCCGCCTTGAGCGCCTTGCGGTCGTTCCAACCGCGGTACGGCATCCGATAGGGCGGTACGTGCTCGACGTAATCCCGTTCGGGGACGATCATGGGTCCGGCCTCGAGCACGAGCGTCCGGAGCCCGGCCTCCGTCAGCTCCTTGGCCGCCCACCCCCCGGTGATCCCCGACCCCACGACGATCGCGTCGTAGTCCTCCCGCCCGGGCCCGGGCGAGACCGGGCCGATCACCGCCGATCTCCGGTTCCGTACTGGTCGAGCAGCACGCAGCCCTCGAACGCGCCGGGCACGATCCGGTAGCCGAGCGCGGTCATCCCCGGCTCCGACGTGAAGTACCCGGCCAGCGTGAAGCGCTTGACGTCGTAGAAGAAATGTCGCGTCTCGTCCGCGGTCGGGTCCCGACGGAGTCGGTCGAGCTCGGCGTCCAGGGCCGACACGATCGCCACCTGATCCCCAGGCTGGCAGTCGGCGAAGTCGACCCCGTAGGCGCGCCGCGCGAGCGGATCGATAGTGTCGAGCCCGGCGAGAAACCAGTCGCGCTCGGCGTCCGGCAGCCAGCCGGTGAGCAGCGTGTCGATGAACTCGGTCACACCCACGACCGAAGCGCTCGGCGTATCGGTCTCCGGGAGGATCACGTCTGTGATGGCGGAAAGGGCGCGAGCCTGCGCCTCGGAGAGCATCTCGAGGGGGTCGCCGGGACGGCGACCCCGGCGCACCTCGGCTCCCAGGGCCAACAGCTCCGAGAACCCGGCCCCGGACGCGACCCACGGGGCGGCCCCCGCGGCCCCCAGGATCCGAAGTGCACGTCGTCTCTTCACCGCCGTTCCTCCCGCGAAGGATCGACCCCGCGCCCGGAATATCCGTCCGGCTCGTGAGGGACCGCAAACGGGGCCATATTGGAGCGATGGATCGACGACGGTTTCTCGAGAGCTCGCTCGGCGCGGGGATATGGGTCGCCGCGGGGGCGTGCGGCCGGAGCGACCCGCGGGGGGCCCGCGCCGAGACCCCCGACGGCGAGGACACGCGAACGGACGGGTCCGGCACGGCCGCGGCGGCCTCGGGTCCGCCGAGTCTCGCCTGGGGCGTCCAGCTCTACACCGTTCGATCCCTCATGCAGGAGGATGTCGAGCGCACCCTCGGTCGGGTGGCCGAGATCGGCTACGGGGAAGTCGAGTTCGCCGGATACTTCGGTCGCTCGCCCGCCGAGCTCCGGGCCACGCTCGACGCCGAGGGGCTGTCGGCGACCGCCGCGCATCTGCCGATCGAAGACTTCCGGGACGGGCTTCCGCAGACGCTGGAGGCGGCCGTGGAAATCGGTCATCGCTACCTCGTGCTGCCGTATCTGGCCGGAGCGGACCGCCCCGCGGGCGATACCGCGGCCGACGGATATCGCCGTCTCGCGGGTGAGATGAACGACTTCGGCGCGCGGTGTCGCGAGGCGGGGGTTCGCTTCGCGTACCACAATCACGACTTCGAGCTTCAGCCCACCACCGACGGCTCGGTCCCGCTCGACATCCTCATCGAAAACACGGATCCCGCGCTCGTGGCCATCGAGGTCGATCTGTTCTGGCTGGTCCACGGCGGTGGCGATCCCGGCGAGTATTTCTCCCGTTATCCGGGTCGCTTCGAGCTGTGCCACATCAAGGATCGCACGAACGACGGCGAGATGGTCGACGTCGGTGCCGGCGCCATCGACTTCGCCTCGATCCTCCGGCGAGCGCCTCAGGCGGGACTTCGACACTACTACGTCGAGCACGACGACCCCGGCGACGCCGCGCGGTCGATCGCGGCCAGCCTGACGCACCTCCGAGGCCTGGCCCTGTGAGACCGGTCAGTCGACGCGATGCGCTCCGCGCCACGGGCGCGGCCTCGCTGGGTCTGTTGTGGCCGGGTCGGTCGACGGCCGGGTCGGCGCCGGCACGGGCCGCGACGGGGACGTCAGGAGTCACGCAGTCCGTGGCGCGCTGGTGTTACGAGGACATCCCGCTCGACGAGTTCTGCGCGGCGGTCTCGGATCTCGGGCTCACGGCGATGGATCTGCTGGTTCCGGAGGAGTGGAGCGTCGCGCACGATCACGGTCTCGCCGTCTCGTGCGGTGACGTGCGAGCCGGCACGATCGAGGACGGTCTGAACGAGAAGGCCAACCACGCGGCCATCATTACCGCCTTCGAGCGGCACATCCCACGCGCCGCGGAGCTCGGTGTCCCGAACGTGATCTGCTTCTTCGGGAACCGGCGCGGGATGGAGGATGCGGTCGCGATCCGAAACTCGATCGAGTGCCTGCGGGAGTGCGCCCCGATCGCCGAAGCCGAAGAAACGACGATCCTGGTCGAGGTGTTGAACTCGAAGACCGGCGGACATGTCGACTACATCGGGGACAACATGTCGTACGCGCTCGAAGTCATGCGGGCGATCGACTCCCCGCGCGTAAAGATCCTCTACGACATCTATCACATGCAGATCATGGAAGGGGACATCATCCACACCCTCACCGACGCCGGGCCCTGGATCGGGCACTACCACACGGGCGGCGTCCCCGGACGCGCCGAGATCGACGACTCGCAGGAGCTCAACTACCCGGCGATCGTGCGCGCGATCGCGGACACCGGGTTCCAGGGGTACATGGCGCACGAGTTCATCCCCCGAAGCGGTGATCCGTTGCGGTCGCTGGCGGAGGCGGTGGAGCTGTGCGCGACGTGAGCGCCGTGACCCGGACGATCCAGCGGCTGGTGGACGTACGCGAGGGCGAGATGCAGGCGCTGCTGCTCTCCGCGGCCTACTTCTTCTTCGTGCTCTCGGCCTGGTACGTCCTCCGTCCGATTCGCGACGAGATGGCGGTGGCGGGGGGCGTAGACAACCTGCCCTGGATGTTTCTCGGCACGCTCGTGTTGATGGTCATCGTCAACCCGCCGTTCGCCGCCATCGTGGTCAGGTTCTCGCGGAATCGCTTCGTCGCGCTGTCGTACCGGTTCTTCATGCTCAACCTGCTGGTGTTCTTCGCGCTGTGGCACCTCATGTCCACCGAGCAGCAGATCTGGCTCGGGCGTGCGTTCTACTGGTGGGGCAGCGTCTTCAACCTCTTCGTCGTCTCGATCTTCTGGGCGTTCATGTCCGACGTCTGGAAGATGCCGCAGAGCAAGCGGCTGTACGGGTTCATCGGAGTCGGCGGCACGTTGGGCGCCATCACGGGGTCGACGATCACGGCGTGGTTCGCCCAGCTCGTATCCGCGCCCATCAACCTCGTGTTCGTGTCGATCGTGTTTCTCGAGATCGCGGTGTGGATCGTTCGACGGCTGTCGGCTCTCTTCAGCGCGCTACGGGAGCAGCGAGGCGAGCAAGACACCACCTCGGAGCGCATCGGAGGGTCGACCTGGGCCGGCATCTCGCACGTCGCCAAGTCTCCCTATCTGATGGGCATCTGTCTGTACGTGTTGATGTACACCATCGTCGGGACCGTCCTCTATTTCGCCCAGGCCGAGATCGCGAGTCAGATCTCGGATCGGGGCGCGCGGACGTCGTTCTTCGGCTGGATCGACTCGGCGACGAACGCGATCACGGTCGTGACACAGGTGTTCCTGACCGGTCGGTTCATCCGGTGGATGGGCGTCGGCGTCACGCTGGCGGTGCTCCCCACCTTCGTGTTGCTCGGGTTCACCGCGCTCGGCTTCTGGCCGACGACCGCGGTGATCGTGATCGTCCAGGCGCTACGCCGCGCTTCCAACTTCTCGCTGGCGCGGCCCGCCCGTGAGACGCTGTTCACGGTCGTGAGTCGAGAAGATCGCTTCAAGGCGAAGGCACTCATCGACACCTTCGTCTATCGGGCCGGCGACCAGCTCGGCGCCTGGGGCTACGCCGGGCTCGGCGCGGTGGGGCTCACGCTCTCGGGTATCGCGTTCGTATCGGTGCCCATCGTCGGCGTGTGGCTCATGGTCAGCCTATGGCTCGGTGCCAAGCAGACCGCCATGCATCGCGAGCAGGCCGACGCCGAATCCGGTGCCCCGACCGTGGCGACGGCGTAGCGGTGAGCGGACTACGGGACGACATCTTCGGGCCGGACTCGCCGTTGCGTGTGATCGGGCACCGCGGGGCCGCGGCGTTCGCGCCCGAGAACACGCTTCCCTCGTTCGAGCACGCCGTCCGGGTCGGGGCCGATGCGGTCGAGCTCGATCTCCATCGATCCGCCGATGGACAGCTCGTCGTCATCCACGACGCCACGCTCCCGCGGACGACCGACGGGATCGGCTCCGTCGAGGAACGAACGCTCGAGGAGCTCCGCGCCTTCGACGCGGGCCACCGATTCACGACGGACGGCGGGAAGACGTATCCCTATCGCGGCCAGGGCATCGGCATCCCGACGCTCGAGGAAGTGCTCGAGACCGTGGGCGACCTGCCGGTCGTCGCAGAGATCAAGTCGGTCGCCGCGGGACACGCCATGGGCGAATGGCTTCGGAACAGCGAGGACCGCGAACGCATCCTCGTGGGCGGCTTCAGCCGAGCCGAAGTCGAGCCGGCGGGTCGAGAGGCGCGGTGGCGGTGCGCCTATCAGGATGAGCTGCGCGGGTACGTGCTGTTCGGGAAGGTGGGGCTCGGAGGCTTCTTCTCGCCCGAGAAGGTCGACGCGGCGATGATCCCCGAGAAGTATCGGCTGATCCGCATCGTGTCACCGAGCTTCGTCCGTCGGGCGCACGACGACGGGATCGGCGTGTTCGTCTGGACCGTCAATCGCGCCGATGACATGCGTCGGCTCCTCGACTGGGGGGTGGACGGGCTCGTGAGCGATGCGCCGGGACGCGTACGACGGGTGCTCGACGAGCGCGAGCTCGCCGGCGGTTCGGGTCGATGAGCCGAACGATCCTGCACGTCGACATGGACGCGTTCTACGCCGCCGTCGAGATCCGTCAGAACCCCGAGCTCCGGGGCAAGCCGGTCGTGATCGGTGGCGACCCGAAGGGCGGACGCAGTCGGGGCGTCGCCATGACCGCCAATTACGAAGCCCGGAAGTACGGCATCCGATCCGCGATGCCCACGTCGCAGGCGTATCGCCGCTGCCCGCACGCCGTCTGGGTTCGTCCCCGCATGTCGCTGTATGCGGAGATCTCCTCGCGCGTGTTCGAGATCTTCCGCTCCTATACGGATCAGGTTGAGGGCATCTCGCTCGATGAGGCCTTTCTGGACGTGACCGCGAGCGAGCGGCTGTTCGGCACCGGCCCGAAAATCGCCGCCGAGATCCGAAGTCGGATTCGGGATGAAGAGCGTCTGACCGCGTCGGTCGGCGTGGCCGCGAGCAAGTACGTGGCGAAGGTGGCCAGCGATCTCGAGAAACCGGACGCGCTCGTCGTGGTCCCGCCGGGGACGGAGCGGGCGTTCCTGGCACCGCTCGATGTATCGCGGCTGTGGGGGGCGGGCCCGAAAGCTCAGGCCCGACTGCATCGCCTGGGCCTCCACAAGATCGGGGACATCGCGCGGCTCGAGCCCGAGGTCTTGCAGGCGTCGCTGGGCGATGCGATGGGCCGGCACTTCCACGCGCTCGCGAACGGCGTCGATCCGCGTCGGGTCCGCCGGGGGCCCGTACGTAAATCGCTCAGCAAGGAGCGAACGTTCTCCGAAGACGTGGAAGATCGCACGCGGGTCGAGCGTACCCTGCTCGGTCTGTGCGAGGGCGTCGCGAGAGCGCTGCGGCGGAAGCGATTGGCGGGGCGTACGGTTCACGTCAAGCTCCGGTGGGATGGCTTCGAGACGCATACGCGTCAGAAGACGTTGCGCGCCCCCGCGATGACCACGGAGGAGATCTGGCCCGTGGCCCGCGATCTGTTTCGCGCGACGGATGACCCGACCCGGCGCGTGCGGCTCATCGGCGTCGGCGTGAGCGGGTTCGACCCGGCGGCCGCTCCGCAGCTCGCGCTGCTGGACGAGGAGGGCCTGCCCGCCGAGCCGGACGGCACCGGCCGCAAGGTGGCCGAAGCCATGGACGCGCTCGCCGACCGCTTTGGCGGGGATGCGGTGACCCGCGCCGCGCTCCTGGACTGGGGGAGGGGCTCCGGCTTCGAGGGGGAGAGAAAGCCGTGATCTACCTCACGGACCGGTCCCGCGTAGTGTACGTTCCCACCGACGATGGATACTCGGTGCTGTCGCGTCGGAGCGAGCCCGAGCGCCTTCTGTCCGTACTTCGAGGAGAATGAAGCCCGATGGTCCCCAACCGCGACGATGCGCTCGCCTTGGTCCACGAGTACACGGAGAGTCCCAATCTCCGGCGCCACATGACTGCCGTGGAGGCCGCCATGCGTGCCTATGCCCGGAAGTACGGCGAAGACGAGGAGCGGTGGGGCGTCACGGGGCTGCTGCACGACTTCGACTACGAGCGGTGGCCGAACGACGAGCGCTCGTCGACGGAACAGCACCCATCCACCGGTGTGGCGATCCTCCGAGATCGTGGAGTCGATGAGGACATCCTCGATGCCATCATGGCGCACGCCGATTACACGGGCGTCGAAGCCTCGACGTTGATGTCCAAGACGCTACGGGCCGTCGACGAGTTGACCGGCTTCATCACGGCGTGCGCCCTGGTTCGACCCACGCGGCTCGAGGGCATGAAGACCAAGTCGGTACGAAAGAAGATGAAGGACAAGGCGTTCGCCGCGGCGGTCAGCCGGGACGAGATGATCGAGAATTGCGAGGAGCTCGGAGAGGACATGTCGGAGCACATCGCCTTCGTCATCGCCGCCATGCAGGATGTAGCCGAAGACCTCGGTCTCGCCGCGAACGGGAGCGGCTAGCGATGTCGTCCTTCAGCGCCAGGAGGAGGCGATGACGACCACGACCATCATCACGATGGTGCTGATCCTGGGGTTCGTTTGGGGCGGTCTCGCCCTTCTCATCCTCACGGCCGCGCGCAAGGAAAGCGCGAAGAGCGGAGCGGAGGGCTCGGACGCGCAGTGAGATCGATGCCGACGGTCGCCGCGATCGGGTTGATACTCGGAGCGGCCGGCTGCCGCACGATGGTGCGGACGCCAGCGCAACAGACCCCACCACCGCCCCCACCCGCTCAAGCCGAGGGGCAAACCCCGCTGCCCGACGACGAGCCGTCCCCCGAAGTCGCGGCCATCATCGATTCGATTCGCATCGCGGTCCGAGACTCGATCGAAGCGGCTGCGCGTAGGGACTCGATCGTCGCTGCGGCCCGCCGCGACTCGATTCAGGCCGCCGCGCGTGACTCGGCCGCGGCCGCCGCGCGTCGTGACTCCATCGATGCCGCCGCCCGACGCGACTCGATCGCGGCGCAAGCTCGACGTGACTCGATCGCGGTCGCCGCGCGCGACTCGATACGAGAGGCCGCGATCCGCGATTCCATCGAGGCGGTACGGGCAGCGACCCCCGCGCCCGCGGACCTCGAGACGCTTCGTGAGCTGGGTCCGGCGTATATCCCCTACGATGAGAGCCCGGTCGCGGTGTGGGACACCGAGCGTCAGGCGAACCTGACGACGACGCTTCTGCCGGTCGTTCGATCGGAGGGGCTCGAGGCGCGCACGCGAACGTACCTCTGGCTGCTCGTCACCGCGGAGGGACGCGTCGACCGAGTCGTCATTCAGACGTCCTCGGGGAGCGATGCCTTCGATGCGCGCGCCCGCGACTTCGCGCTACGGATGGAGTTTCGACCGGCGCGACGCGGGGGTCGCGCCGTGCCGGCGTGGGTCGTGCGAGATATCTCGCTCGTGATGTAACGCCCCTTTACGGAGATCCCTCATGCGAACGTTTTCGAAGGCGGCGCCGTCGCTCGCCGTGCTCTGCCTGGCCCCGCTCGCTTCCGTGGCGGCCCAGGAGACTCGTTCGGGGCTCTTCGACGAGCTCCGCTACCGGTTCATCGGTCCGGCCGGCAATCGGGTGATCGCGGTGGCGGGGGAGCCCGGCAACCCCGACGTCTACTATGTCGGCGCCGCCTCGGGCGGCGTGTGGCGTACCACCGACGGCGGGGCCGCGTGGGAGCCGGTGTTCGACGACCAGCCCGCCTCGTCGATCGGCGCGCTCGCCGTCGCGCCATCCGACCCGAACGTGATCTGGGCCGGCACCGGCGAGACGTTCATCCGCGCCAATATCTCGCTGGGAAACGGGATCTATCGGTCCACCGATGGAGGCGACTCCTGGACGCACCTCGGGCTGGATGCCACCGGGCGGATCGGGCGAGTGGTCGTGCACCCCGAGGACCCGGGCGTCGTCTACGCGTGCGCCCTCGGGCACACGTACGGACCGCAGGAAGAGCGCGGCGTGTTCCGCACGGAGGATGACGGGGCGACGTGGGAGCGCGTCCTGTTCGTCGATGTCGAGACCGGGTGCGCCGACCTCGTCATCGATCCGACCAACCCCCGCATCCTCTTCGCCGGTATGTGGCAGATCGACGTGAAGACCTGGGGGCGCACGAGCGGCGGCCCGGGGTCGGGGATCTGGGTCTCGCGCGACGCGGGCGACACGTGGGAACGGCTCGAGGGGAAGGGGCTCCCCGAACCGCCGGTGGGCAAGATCGGACTCGGGATGTCCCCGGCGGACCCGGACCGGGTGTACGCGCTCATCGAGACGAGCTCGAACGCGGAGTTCGCCCCGTCCGACCCCTACCAAGGGACGCTGTGGCGATCCGATGACGGCGGTCGCGCGTGGCGCATGGTCAACGCGAGCCACGATCTGCACGCGAGACCGCTCTACTACACCCGCCTCTCGGTGTCGCCGACCGACGCCGATGAGGTGTACTTCCACGCGACCGGTCACTTCACGTCGCTCGACGGCGGGGAGACGCACTTCCGGACGAGCCCCTCCCCCGGGTACGACCACCACGACATGTGGATCGATCCGGAGGATCCGGATCGCATGATCTCGGGGCACGACGGCGGCATCTCGATCTCGACCAACCGTGGGAGGAGCTGGTTCCGCCCACAGCTGCCGATCGCGCAGGTCTATCACGCGCATGTCGACGACCGCATCCCCTACAACGTCTACGGCAACCGTCAGGACGGCCCCTCGGTCGTCGTCCCATCGAACACGCGGACCGGGGGAGAGATCCCCATCGGCGCCTGGCGCGATGTCGGCGGGTGCGAGGTCGGGTTCGCCGTGCCCGACACGGTCGACGACCGGACCGTGTGGACCGGTTGCTACGACGGGCTCCTCGACGTGCACGACCTGGAGACCGGGCTCTCCCGAGACGTCACCGTCTGGCCGGTCGCGATCGAGAGCTGGGCCGCGAGCGATCTCGAGTACCGGTGGCAGTGGACGTTCCCGATCGAGATCTCGCCGCATGACCACAACACGGTCTACGTCGGAAGCCAGCACGTACACCGGACGACGAACCGCGGGCAGAGCTGGGAGGTGATCAGCCCGGATCTGACCTCCGACGATCCGGAGCTCCAACGCCGGACCGGCGGCCTCACCTTCGACGACGCGGGGCCCACCGTGGCACCCGCCGTGTTCGCGCTCGCGGAGTCACCGCGATCCGCCAGCGAGATCTGGGTGGGCACCAATGACGGATACGTGCAGTCGACGCGCGACGGCGGCGTGACGTGGACCGACCTCACGCCGAACCTCCCCGAGCTTCCGCCGCGCGGGACGATCTCGAGCATTCAACCGTCGCGGCACGTCGATGGAAAGGCGTACGTGGCCGTCGATCGACACCAGGTCGGCGACTTCGAGCCGTATCTGTACGTGACCGAGGACTACGGAGCGTCGTGGCGTCGCATCGACGCGGGGATCCCGCGGTCGGTCTTCGCCTTCACGCACGTGCTTCGCGAAGATCCGGTCGTGCCCGGTCTCCTCTACGCCGGCACCGAGAACGGGATCTGGGTCTCCTTCGATGATGGGTCGAGCTGGACGTCGCTACAGTCCAACCTCCCGCGCGCGCCGGTCCACTGGATCGCGATCCAGGAGCATTTCCACGACCTGGTGGTGGCCACCTACGGACGCGGATTCTGGATCCTGGATGACATCACACCCATTCGAGAGCTGGCTCGGGCAGGGGGCCCGAGCGGTCTCGAGGACGTCGCGCTCCAGGCTCCACGACCCGCCTATCGGTTCCGGGTGCGCTCGACCCCGATGTCGCAGCCCGGAGACCCCGTCGCGGGTGAGAACCCGGATTACGGCGCGTTGGTCCACTACTTCCTCCCGACCGACGTGGACGATGAGACGACCATGGCGCTCGACATCCTCGACGCGACCGGTGACGTCGTGAGCCCACTCCCGATCGATCGGAGCGCCGGGCTCCACCGCGTCGACTGGGGGCTTCGAACGGAGCCCACGACCCAGGCGCGGCTGCGCCACCCGCCGACGGAGAATCCGCATCTCCCGTTCCCGGAACGCGGTTGGCGACCGATGCCCGACGGAGGTCGACTGACGGTTCTCGTCCCTCCGGGCACGTACACGGTCCGGCTGATCGCGGGGCCGGACACGCTGACCCGGACGCTCGAAGTGCGGAAGGACCCCGAGTCGCTCGGCAGCGAGGCGGACATCGCCCGACAGATGATCGCCGTCGACCGACTGCGCGGGATGCTGGACGACGCCGCGACGTTGATCAACGAGGCGGAGGAGACGCGGGCACAGCTCGGTGGTCTGCTGGATCGCCTCGATGACGAGATCGATGACCACGAAGCGATCGCCGCGACGATCGAGCGTATCTCCGAGGAAATCATGGAGATCGAGGGCGAGCTCTTCGACCTGCGCCACACCGGGACCGGTCAGGACGGACTTCGGTGGCCGCGGCTCCTCTACGCGCGGATCGCCTCGCTGGCGCGCGGCATCATGTCGTCCGATGCCCGGCCCACCGACCAACAGCTCGCAGTGCTCGAGATCCTGGCGGAGCAATGGCACACCCTGGACGCCCGATACCGCACGACGGTATCGCCGGCCGTCGACGACCTGAACGCGCAGCTACGCGCGGCCGGCGTTCCGCTCGTCACGACGACCCGACGACGACCCGCATCGTGAGGAAAACGGCGCCGACCCGAAGGTCGACGCCGTTGCGCCCGTTCGAGACTCGCCCGGACGCCGCTCACATGGTGGGGGCGACCACCACGCGGCGATCCTGCTCGTGGAGCTCGGGGCCGATCGGCTCCGGCTCGCCGCTGCTCAACAGCTCGCTCTCGCCCTTCCCGACCGCGTCCATCCGATCCGCCGGAACCCCAAGTTCGACGAGGTACGCCTTCACCGCGTCGGCGCGCTCCTGCGAGAGCTCCATGTTGTAATCGTCGGACCCGACCCGGTCGGTGTGCCCTTCGATCACGACGCGGCCGTCGTACGCCATCAGCATCTGGTGGATGCGGGCGAGCTCGGGCGTCGACTCCGGCCGGATGTCGGCGCTGTCGAAGTCGAAGAAGATCGACCGTGTCACGTACGGCTCCGGCTCCTCGGCCGCGAGACCTTCGGCGACCTTCACGGGATCGCTGATGCCGTAATCGACCCGGATGTCCGCGATGTAGAGGGGGCTCCGCTCGCTCGCCTGGGCGAAGAACTCGATCACGTTCGAGCTCTCCGGAAGCACGAAGTCGGGGATCTGCGCCAGGCGCTCCCCGTTGACGTAGATCAGCGTGTACCCGCCGTCGCTGATCTGGATCTCGGCGGTGACGAACCCGTCACGCGCACCGGTGTCGCGGCCGGACGAGACATCCGAGCCGGCGTTGTACGCGTGCGAGATCTGCGCCCACGCCGCGAGCTGAACGAAGTGCTTCTGGAGGTCTTCACCGAACTTGCGGTCCGCGCCCGCCTGCTCGTCGACAGGCTCGAAGTAGACGTCGAGCTCGGTGTTCCGTGGCGTGTGATAGGTGATCTCGAGCGAGAAGCCCCGGTCTACGGAGAGCGGCTCGTCGAGGTGGACCTGGAAGGACGCCCGACTCGTGAGCTCGAGGGCGCCGATACCCCGCAGGTGGACGTATTGCATGGTGCCGGCGCCGTACACGACGGGCGGGATCCGGCCGACGCGAATCTCCGGATTCGGCATCGTGGTCGGCGGGTTCTCCTCATCGAGGATGTTCCACCACGTGTTGTACATCGGCGTCTCGCCGCGCACGTAGTCGTAGTTGTTCCACCGCCCCGTGCCCGGCTCCTCGTTCGCGGCGGCAGCCGCGTCGGGATCCGTGATGGGATTGCCGTCCTTGTCGGTGATGACGTTGCCTTCGTCGTTCACCAGGACGACCTCATCGCCGTTTTCCTTCGCGTCCTCGATGCATTCCTCATCGTTGAACGCGCAGGCCACGGCGTCGCCGAACACTCCTTCGATCGAGCTCCGGATCTGGTTCCTGGTGTCGCTGAG
The DNA here is from genome assembly GCA_022360695.1 of Gemmatimonadota bacterium. Lineage (GTDB taxonomy): Bacteria > Gemmatimonadota > Gemmatimonadetes > Palauibacterales > Palauibacteraceae > Palauibacter. The sequence goes on along the minus strand of JAKSCH010000014.1, from coordinate 4,274 downwards.
CACGCGACTCGGCTTCGGGATCTGCGCGTCCGCCGGCACCGGTAGCGCCAACGCGACGAAAACCGCGACCAAACCGAGGGACATCGTTCTTCGAGTCATGGTTACATCTCCTCCCCGTAATCGCCCTTGCGGGGTGATGCCCGGCGGTCGGATCGCGACGGGCGTGAGTGATCACCCGGAGATGTGTCAAGGCACGCTCCGTGGGCTCATGCCCGGGAAGGTGTGGGGCAGCGGGATGTGGACGCCGAGGGCCGGGTGTCGAGATGAAGACGGCGGGTGTGGCGACGAGATCGGGAGGAAGATGTGTAACGACGGGTGTGACGGACGAGAAAACGGCGCCGACCCGAAGGCCGACGCCGTCGCGCCCGCTCAGACCCCGGCGGACGCCCGAATCACATGGTGGGGGCGACCACCACGCGTCGGTTCTGCTGCTGCCCCTCCGGGGTGTCGTTGTCCGCGATGGGCTCGGACTCTCCTTTGCCGAGCGTCTGCATCTTCTCGGGCGCGATCCCGAGGTTTACGAGGTACGCCTTGACCGCGTCGGCACGGCGCTGCGACAGCTCGAGGTTGTAGTCGTCCGAGCCGATACCGTCGGTGTGGCCCTCGATGACGACCGTACCCTCGTACGCGTCGAGCATCTGACGTATCCGCTCGAGCTCGGGCGTGGATTCGGGCCGGATCTGGTCGCTGTTGAAGTCGAAGAAGATCGACCGGGTCACGTACGGCTCGGGCTCCGGCGCGTCGAAGGCCTCCAGGACCTCGACCGGATCCGTGATCCCGTAGTCCACCCGAATGTCGCTGATGTAGAGCGGGGTGCGTTCGGGCGCCTGGGCGAAGAACTCGATCGTGTTCGAGCCCTCCGGAAGGATGAAGTTCGGGATCTGCGCGACGCGATCGCCGTTGACGTACATGAGCGCGTATCCGCCATCGCTGATCTGGAACTCGAACGTGGTGAACTCCTCGTGCGCGGGGATCCCGGACGTCGATGACTGGCCGGTGCCCGCGTTGTAGGCGTAGGAGATCTGCGCCGTGCGAGACAACTCTATGAAGTGCTTGTTCCGATCCTCACCGAACTTCCGCTCCGCCCCCGCCGCTTCGATACGCGGCTCGAAGTACACCTGTAACCCGTAGTTCCCTCCCGTGAGAAGGGTGACCTCCAGGGAAAACCCACGCTCGGCGGACAGTTCTTCGTCGAGGATCACCTGAAACACCGAGCGGCCGATCATGCTGAGCGCGCCCACGCCGTCGAGATGGACGAACTCCATGTTGCCGATCCCGAACTTGATGTTGCCCGGTATCCGTCCGACGCGGACGTCCGGGTTCGGGATCATCCTGGGCGGGAGATCCATCTCTTCTTCGGAGCGGTTCTCGACATCGGGGATGTTCCACCACGTATTGAACATCGGGACTTCGCCGCGGAGGTAGTCATAGTTCGACCACCGTCCGGTCCCCGGCTCTTCGATCGCGCGCGCCGCCGCGTTCGGATCGGAGACCGGGTTGCCATCCTTGTCGGTGATGACGTTCCCGTCGTCGTCGACGATGACGACCTCGTCGCCGTTTTCCTTTGCCTCTTCGATGCACTCCTCGTCGTTGAACGCGCAGGCGACGGCGTCGCCGATCATGCGCTCGAGATCGTTGCGGATCTGGTCCCTGGCGTCGTTGAGCACGCGGCCGGGCCTGGGGATCTGCCCCTCGACGGGCACGGGCGACGCCGCAACGACGAGCAGCGCGAGCAAACCGCGGGTCATCGTTCTTCGAATCATGGAATTCCTCCCCGTAATCGCCCTTGCGGGGTGAGGCCCGGCGGTCGATCGCGACGGGCGTGTCTCCTGATTCGCGCGGACCTGGAGGAAGGTCGAGCGATCTCAGGCGGTACCGTTCGAACTTCGAGGTGACGCGTGAGGTTCGACATCGCCGGATCCGGGTACGCCGCGGTTCGTGGCGGAAAGTCGCCCCTATCGCCGCCTCGCCGGGCGCGAGAACCGCCCTCGTGCGACGACCAAATCCGGGGGCTGCGAGGCGAGCGAGGACCGCGTAGCTTCCGCGCCCGATGCCACGCCGTGACGACATCTCCTCGATTCTCCTCATAGGCTCCGGACCGATCGTCATCGGCCAAGCCTGCGAGTTCGATTACTCCGGGACGCAAGCCTGCCGGGCGCTCCGCGAGGAGGGATATCGGGTCATCCTGGTGAACTCGAATCCCGCCACGATCATGACGGATCCCGATGTGGCGGACGCGACCTACATCGAGCCCCTGACGGCCGAGTGGATCCGGCGCGTGATCGAGGTCGAGAAGCCCGATGCCTTGCTCCCCACCATGGGGGGCCAAACCGCGCTCAACGTCTCGCTCGAGCTCGCGGAGAGCGGTGTCCTCGAGGAGCACGGCGTCGAGTTGATCGGCGCCGATGTACGGGCGATCCAGACCGCGGAGGACCGCGAGAAGTTCGCCGAGGCGATGCGGAAGGTAGGGCTCGACCTGACGCACGGCGGCTTCGCTCGATCGCTCGACGAGGCGCTCGAGATCGTGGAGGACACAGGGTACCCGGCGATCATCCGGCCATCGTTCACGCTCGGCGGGACCGGTGGCAGCATCGCGTACAACCCCGACGAGTTCGAGGATCTCGTTCGAACCGGGATCCGGAGCTCGCCGATCGGCGAGGTGCTGATCGATCGCAGCATCATCGGGTGGAAGGAGTTCGAGCTCGAGGTGATGCGCGATCAGGCGGACAACGTCGTGATCGTCTGCTCGATCGAGAACTTCGACCCGATGGGTGTCCATACGGGCGACTCCCTCACGGTCGCGCCTGCGTTGACGCTGTCGGACCGTGAGTACCAGGCGATGCGCGACGCGTCGCTCACGTGCATCCGCGAGATCGGGGTCGACGCGGGGGGCTGCAACATCCAATTCGCCGTCCACCCCACGACCGGCGAGATGTTGATCGTCGAGATGAACCCGCGCGTCTCGCGGAGCTCGGCGCTCGCCTCCAAGGCGACCGGCTTCCCGATCGCGCGCATCGGCGCCAAGCTCGCGGTGGGGTATCGCCTCGATGAGATCCCGAACGCGATCACCGAGGTCACGCCCTCGTGTTTCGAGCCGGTGCTCGATTACATCGTCGTCAAGATCCCTCGCTTCGCGTTCGAGAAGTTTCCGACCGCGGACGCCACGCTCGGTGTGCAGATGAAGGCGGTCGGCGAGGTCATGGCCATCGGCCGCACCTTCCAGCAAGCCTGGCTCAAGGGGTTCCGCGCGCTCGAGAACGATCGGTCGGGCTGGCTGCCCGCCGAGAGTCCCGCGGACGATCGGCTCGAGGACGCGGCGCTCGAGACGGTACGCGCCGCGATGCGCACACCGACGCCCGAGCGGCCGTTCCAGCTCTACCGCGCGTTCGCGCTGGGCATGTCCGTCGAAGAGGTGAACGAGATCACGGGCATCGACCCGTGGTTCCTCGCGCAGATCGAGGACCTCGTCCACCGCGGCCGGGCGTTCGCGACGAGCGAGGAGATCACGGGCGACCTACTCGCCGAGATGAAGCAGATCGGCTTCGGCGACGCGGAGCTCGCGGAGCTGCGCGGCGTCGAGGAGGCGGAGATCCGGGACGCGAGGAAAGCGGCCGGGCTCCGACCCGTCTTCAAGATGGTCGACACGTGCGCCGGGGAGTTCCCGGCCGCGACGCCCTATCTGTACTCCACGTACGAGCAGGAGAACGAGTCGATCCGGTCGGATCGCCGCAAGATCATCATCCTCGGGAGCGGGCCCAACCGGATCGGTCAGGGGATCGAGTTCGACTACTGCTGCGTCTCGGCATCGCTCGCGCTCTCCGAGGAGGGCTTCGAGACGATCATGATCAACTCGAATCCCGAGACGGTCTCCACGGACTTCGACATCTCCGACAAGCTCTACTTCGAGCCGCTCACCGTGGAAGACGTGCTGGCGATCGTCGAGCAAGAGGAGCCGGAGGGCGTGATCGTCCAGTTCGGCGGCCAGACGCCGCTCCGGATCGCACGCCGGCTCGAGGAGCTCGGCGTACCGATCCTCGGCACGAGCGTCGAATCGATCGACCGCGCCGAGGACCGTCGCCGGTTCGAGGAGCTGTGTCGGGAGCTGGACGTGCCCGTGCCCGAGTGTGGGACCGCGACCGCTTCAAGGCGCTGCTGGAGAAGCTGAACCTGCGCCAGCCGCAAAACGGTATCGCCCGCTCGGCCGAGGAGGCGTGGGCGATCGCCGAGCGGATCGGCTTTCCCGTCGTGATCCGACCGTCCTATGTGCTCGGCGG
>JAKSCH010000112.1 GCA_022360695.1 Gemmatimonadota bacterium | reverse complement strand
TCGCTCGACATCACGCTGTATCGCGACGACTTCGGTCAGATCGGCGCGTTGCCACAGGTGGGCACCACGACGATGCCGGGCTCGATCGACGACGCCCACGTCGTGGTGGTGGATGACGTGCTCTTCACCGGCCGCACCATACGGGCGGCGCTCAACGAGCTGGCCGACTTCGGTCGGGCGAGCAAGATCGAGCTCTGCGTCCTCGTGGACCGGGGCGGTCGTCAACTGCCGATCCAGCCCGATTACGTCGGTCTCACCGTGGAAGCCGAAGAGGGGTGCCAGGTCGCGGTGCGCGTCGGCGACGTGGACGGGACGTGGGGCGTCGATCTGATTCCGACGCCCGACGGCGCGGGAGCGGCGAGCGCGTGACGGCGCAAGGGAAGGACCTCGAGCTCGGAAAAGACCTCATCGGGCTCGAGGACCTGACCCGAGAGCAGATTCTGGGGATTCTCGACACGGCCGAGCCGTTCAAGGAGATCAGCGAGCGCTCGATCAAGAAGGTCCCGGTCCTCCGCGGACAGACCATCGTCAACCTGTTCTTCGAGCCGTCGACGCGGACGCGGATCAGCTTCGAGTTCGCGGAGAAGCGCCTCTCGGCGGACACCGTGAACATCTCCTCGACGGGCTCCTCGGTACAGAAGGGCGAGACGCTCGTGGACACGGCGCGCAACCTCGAGGCGATGCGGATCCACATGGTCGTCGTACGCCACGGGTCGTCCGGGGCCGCGCGGTTTCTCGCCGACCGTATCCCGTCGAACGTGATCAACGCGGGCGACGGGCAGCACGCGCACCCGACCCAGGCGTTGCTCGACCTCCTGACCATCCGCGACCGGTTCGGCGCGATCGAGGGTCGGCGGGTCTGCATCGTGGGAGACATCCGGCATTCACGGGTCGCCCGCTCCAACATCTGGGGCCTGCTGAAATGCGGCGCCGAGGTGGCGGTGTGCGGGCCCCGCACGCTCATCCCGGCCGGGATCGAGGACCTGGGCGTTCGATCGTTCGGTCGCGTCGAGGAGGCCATCGAGTGGTGCGACGTCCTCTACGTGCTTCGGCTCCAGCTCGAGCGCATGGAAGGCGGCTTCGTCCCTTCGTTGCGCGAATACAACCGAGTGTTCGGCGTGACGTCGGAGCGCCTCGAGCTCGCGAGCGACGAGATGGTGGTGCTGCACCCGGGGCCCATGAACCGGGGTGTCGAGATCGATTCCGACGTCGCGGATGGTCCTCGATCCGTGATCCTGCCCCAGGTCACGAACGGCGTGGCCGTGCGCATGGCCGTGCTGTACCTGCTGGCGGGCGGACGCCCCGAGCTCGCGGAATCCGCGAAGACGGGGGCCGGATGAGCCGGCCGCTCCTTCTGGAGGGCGGTCACGTCGTCGACCCGTCGACCACGCGAGACGGGTCCGCGGACGTGCTGGTGGTGGATGGTCGGATCGAAGCGGTCGAGAGCGATCTGGTCGGACCGGACGACGCGGACCGTCTGTCGGTCGAGGGGCTCGTCGTCGCACCCGGGCTCATCGACGTGCACGTCCACCTTCGCGAGCCCGGCGGCGAGCACAAGGAGACGATCCGCACGGGCGCCCAGGCGGCCGCGGCCGGCGGGTTCACGACGGTTTGGGCGATGCCCAACACGGATCCGCCGCTCGATGACCCCGCGGCCGTCGGGTTCGTTCGGCAGGAGGCCCGCCGTTGGGCGCGACGCGGCGAGGGCGGCGCGCGCGTGAGCCCGGTCGGCGCCGCATCCAAGGGGTTGGCCGGCGAGCAGATGACCGAGATCGGCGGTCTCGTCGATGCGGGTGCCGTGGCCGTCACCGACGATGGCCGACCGATCTCGGATCCGGCGCTGATGCGGCGTCTCCTCGAGTACACCCAGACGTTCGGGATCCCGGTGTTGCAGCATGCCGAAGACATGCGGCTTACGGCGGGCGGGGTGATGAACGAGGGGTCGGTCGCGACGGAGCTCGGGCTGCGCGGGATCCCGAGCGCATCCGAAGCCGCCGTGGTCGCGCGCGACGTCCTGCTCGCCGAGCTCACGGGGGGACACCTCCATATACAGCACCTGTCGACCTGCGAGTCGGTCGACCTGGTGGCCGCCGCGCGCGCGCGGGGGGCTCGGGTGACCACCGAGCTCACGCCGCACCACCTCGTGCTCACCGAGACCGCCGTGCGCGACTATCGCACGGAAGCCAAGATGAACCCTCCGCTGCGCACCGAGATCGATCGCACGGCGCTGCGCACCGCGCTGATCGATGGGGTCATCGACATGATCGCGACCGATCACGCGCCCCATCACTACGAAGAGAAGGAGCGCGAGTTCGACGACGCGCCGTTCGGCGTCGTCGGTCTCGAGACCGCGTTCGCCATTTGTCACCAGGACCTGGTCGTGAGCGGCGACATGACGCTCCCGGCGCTGGTCGATCGGATGTCGTGTATTCCGGCGCGGACCATGGGGATCGACGGGGGCACGTTGCGTCCCGGGAGCCCGGCGGACATCGTCGTACTGGATCCCGACGCCCGGTGGACGATCGATCCGGAGCGTTTCCTCTCGAAGAGTCGCAATACGCCGTTCGCTGGGTTCGAAGTGACCGGGCGCGTGAAACGGACGATCGTGGCTGGCGAGACGCGCTACGAAGACTCGGCCTAGCGGGAACCGTGCTCGCAAGGGGCTCGGGACTTGCAACGTAGACGAAGTTCGAGACGGCCGGACGTACCGCTTTCACAGGCTACACACATGGGCGACAAGAAAAGCGACGCGAGCGCGATCATCCCCTCCCAGGTCCGCGAGCTCATCCGGGACTCTCAAAGGATTCAGGGGTGGGTCGACCGGTTGTCGGAGCACTCCGAAGCGGCGCGCCCCGAGGTGTTCGCGAAGGTGCGTGCGGACTACGACGAGCGGCTGAGCAAGGTGAACGCGGATTTGTCCGAGCACCGGATGCAGCTCATCGAGTCGCTCGAGATGCGGAGATCCGAAGTCGAGTCGCTCCGAACCGATCGCGACGAGCACCAGGCCGAGCTCGAAGAAGCCAAGCTCCGCCACGCGGTGGGAGAGTACGACGATCGTGAGTTCGGGCGTCGCCGGGACACGATCAAAGAGGCTCTGGATGGTCTCGACGAGCTGCTCGAGCAGGAAGAGGGCACCGTCACCGAGCTCGACGACATCATCGCGAGCATCGGCGGGGCCGGCGGTCCCCGGCTGGTCGTGGACCGAGCCGAGCCCGCGCCAGCGGAGGGCCGACCGATCGACACATCGCCGCCGGCGGACGCCGACGTCGCGACGACGGCTCGGGCTCCGGACGGGGGCGAGGACGTGGCGTCGGTCGAGGCGCCCGCGAGCGAGGCGCCGGCGGCCCCGCCGGCCGGGGCCGACGAACCGGCCGAAGCGACGGTGGAGTCCCCGCCGGCCGAGGATCCGACTTCGACGGATGGTGACGGCGGCGAGTATCTCGACGAGCTCGAGTTCCTGGAGTCCCTGTCGCTGGGGGACTCGGATCGATTCGATGCCGTGTCCGCCATGCTGGATGACGAAGAGAGCGGGAAGGGTTCGGACGCCTGACCCGGAGAGCGGCTCGGAGAACCTTCGTCGGCGTCCTCCGGGATGGCGGGGACTCGGTTCGCCCTAGCCCTCGAGGCTAGCCGAGACTCTGGACGTGGCGAGCGACCCGGGACTTCTGGCGCGCCGCGGCGTTCGGCTCGATGATCCGACGCCGGGCGGCCCGGTCGATGACCTGGTAGAGCTCGGACAGCGCGGCGTTGGCTTCCTCGCGCGACTCCATGGCGAGAAGGCGCTTCGTCCGCGTGCGGATCTCCGAGCGTTCCATGCGGTTCTTCGCTCGACGTGCCCGCGACTGCCGAAGGCGCTTCCTCTGACTCTCGTTATTCGGCACTCGTTCTCTCCTCGACGTTCTGGCCGGGCCCGGAAGGCCGACGTACCCGAGCCGGAAAGCCTCCAAAGATAGAGCGTTTCGACGCGTCGCTCAAGCAAGACGAGACGGGACGTATCCCGGAGATCCGAGACGGATTTCGGGCGCGCGTCCCGGGAGGCGCGTCCGCGCCGAGCGTGCTACGTTGGATATCCTCCAGGCACGGTGGGCGCCGGCCCGCCACAGGGATCGTGGACAAAACGGAGCCGCGTGACGCCGTCAGGCTACGCGCCCGGTCGGGACGGGAGGATCGTTGACGGCAGTTCCCAATCGACTGCCCAGTCAAGAGCGCAGGGAACCCTTCGTCGTGGAGCTCGATCGGTTCCAGGGGCCGCTCGACCTCCTACT
>JAKSCH010000448.1 GCA_022360695.1 Gemmatimonadota bacterium | reverse complement strand
TGCAATAGCGGACGTCCTGCTCGATCGTAATGGGTCGGTCGCTCACGGCTCGAAGAGACCGCCGAGGGTCTCGCGCGCGGCGTCGCGACTATCGAGACCGGCGCGCTCGGCCAGGTCGGAGAAGTACCGCTCGCCCTCCTCGGCGGAGCGCACCAACGCCTCGAGCTCCCGGTGAATCGACGGATCTCGGGCCCAACGCTCGTTCAGAAGCGCGCCTCGCCGCTCCGTCGGGGCCTCGAGGACCTCGAGCAGGATCGTCTGAATCTCGAGCCACCGGCTCTTGCTCATCGTCATTTTGCACGTTAGTGAGGTTCATTGGAGTGAACCAGCCGATCCCGAGGACGAGACCATGAGCAGCTCTCTCGAGCGTCTGATCGCGCAGGTGCGCGGCACGGTGATCACCGAAGGTGACGACGGGTACGAGGAGGCGCGGCGGGTCTACAACGGCATGATCGACAAACGGCCGGGCGCGATCATCCGGCCGGCCGACCGCGACGACGTGAGCGCGGTCGTGCGGTTCGCGGGCGAGACGGGCACCGACCTCTCGATCCGAGGTGGGTCGCACAGCGTGCCGGGCTTCGGCACGAACGACGGCGGCGTCGTCCTCGACCTGTCGTCCATGCGCGGCGTTCGCGTTGATCCGGAGAATCGCACGGCGCGAGCGGAGGGCGGCTGCACCTGGGGCGAGCTCGATGACGCGACGCACGAGTTCGGGCTCGCCACCGTGGGCGGCGTCGTGTCGACGACCGGGATCGCGGGTCTCACGCTCGGCGGCGGCATCGGGTACCTGACGCGATCGCGCGGTTTGACGGTCGACAATCTCGTGTCGGCCGAGGTCGTGACGGCGAGCGGTGAGCTCGTGCGCGCGAGCGAAGACGAGCACCCCGACCTCTTCTGGGCGCTCCGCGGGGGCGGCGGCAACTTCGGCGTCGTCGTGGAGTTCGAGTACCGTCTGCACCCGGTCGACACGATCTACGGCGGCCCGCTCTTCTTCGAGGGCGCCGAGGCGCGCGACGTCCTCGAGGCCTTCACCTCCTACATGGCGGGGGACGCGCCCCGGCAGTTGGGCGGGTTCTTCACCTGGCAGCTGGGACCGGCGGCGCCCTTCATCCCGGAAGACCGGCACGGCGAGCCGATGTGCGGGATCGTCGCCTGTTGGTCGGGCCCGCCCGAGGAGGGAGAAACCGCCTTCGAGCCGGTGTTGGCGATGGGATCGGTCGTGGGTCATGCGCTCGGTCCGATGCCCTACCCCGCGCTCAACTCGGCCTTCGACCTACCCCACGGCCTGCGGCACTACTGGAAAGCCAACTTCGTCGCGGACGTGACGGACGACCTTCTCGACGCGCACCGCGCGAACGGTCCGAACGCGCCGACGCTCGAGTCGGCGATGCACCTGCACGCCATGACCGGGGCCGTGCACGACGCGAGAGCCCACTCCACCGCGTTCGGGAACCGCGATGCGAGCTTCGCCACCGTCATTGCGGGGATCTGGACGGACGCCGACGACGATGAGGCCAACATCCAGTGGGTGAGGGACTACTACGCGGCCACCTCGCCGTTCTCGCGCGCCGGCGGCTACATCAACTTCCAGTCGGAAGAGGAAGGAGATCACGCCGAGCAGAACTACGGCCCGACCTACGCGCGGCTCGCCGAGATCAAGCGGACGTACGATCCGGACAACGTCTTCCGGGTGAACCAGAACATCCCGCCCGCCGGATAAAACGACCGGGACACGCGAAGCCCCCGCCGTCGCGGGGGCTTCGCGAGGATCGTCACGGCACGCGGTCAGCCAGCATGTCGACCACGTCCGCGTGCAGCCGTGCGAGCTGATCCCGACGGTCCTGCCATGGGTGGCGGCCTCGCGGAAGCGTGAACGAAGCGTTCTGGAGGTTTTCGAGCTCGCCGATCCGTCGCGTGAACCTGTCGAACTGCGCTTTGATCTTCGGTGCGCACTCCTTGAGCATCGTGAGCTCGTTCATGCCCGCTTCGATTTCCGCGTCGGACATGGTCTGTAGCTTACGCGGCGCGTAGTGCGAGAAACGGCTCTGGATGATCTGCTGCCAGGTCTCGAGCCAGTCGAGCAGCTCGGGCGCGTCGTCCCAATTGTCGTCGATGGTCTTCGTGATCTCGGCGATGAACTCGTCGCAGTCGTTCGAGTGGCCGCCGACGGCGGCACTCGCCGGGGAGGTGAAAAGCAAGACCCCGACGGCGAATGCCGGTGTCGCGCGCAGAAATCGTCGCATGATGTCCATCGGCCCCTCCTGGGTCTACGGTTTCCGACCTCTGATGTGCCGTGGGGGTCGTCGCGGGCTCACGCCCGACTCGATCTCGCACCGTGCTCGGCCGGAAGGCGGTTGGGACCGGCACCAGGGGCTAGCAGCGGCCGGCTTCGACTCACTTTTTTGCTGCGGCTTTTCGACCGGCACTCGCTGCCAGCATTGACACCAACAGCATGTTCAACGAGACGTTCTCCGACTCAGCCTGTCTCGCGAGTTGAGCGTGCAGCGATTTGGGCAGTCGCAGACTCAGCTTTCCGCTCGCTGTCGGAGCGGGCGGCTCGACCCCGTGTTCTTTGTAGCTCTCCAATACGAGATCGAGCACAACCCCGAACTCTGTGATCGCTTCCTCCGGCGTGTCACCGTAGGCACTCACCCCATTCCCTAGTGCGGGCGAGATAGCGAAGTAGGCGCCATCCTCTTCTACCCAGAACACTTCCACCGGGTACTTGGCGTCCAACATCATGCACCGTCCCCTTTTTCACTCACACTGCCGCCTCGAATGACCCCTAGTCATTGAGGTGTTCCGCGGGCGCGACCGTGAATTTCTGCGAGAGCATCGAGGCGGCGATCATACGCGCGGCCGAGAACATCGCAATCTATGGCGCTTTTCGGGAAGCGGGCGACCGGTCTCGAACCGGCGACCTTCAGCTTGGGAAGCTGACGCTCTACCAACTGAGCTACGCCCGCACATGGCGATCGAAAACTGGAGCCGGCCCCGGGGGGAAACAACCCCGGTGGCGACCCTGATCGTCCGCGGCGTTCAGTCGTTCGGCGAGAGCTCCAGCCGAGCTACCCGCGGAACGTCGAGCTCGTCTCGGATCACCGCCCAGACCGTCTCGCCGCGAAACACGGGTCGGGGGCTCAGCGAGAACCCCTGAGGCGTCGTGACCCTCCCGAGGTACTCTCCGGTCCGCTCGAAGACATCGAGCTCGATCGGCGCGCGCCAGCGGTTCACGACGTTGCCCGTGGCACGCTCTTCCTCCTCCGCCTCGGCGACCGTGCGGAACTCTTCGCTGGGGGTCGCCACGACGACCCATATCCGACCGCCGTCCGCTACATAGAGGTTCGAATACGGCGGCTTCGTCTCCGGTACGTCGGGCCCGTTCCAGCTCCATCCCGGGAATCGATCGCGAAAGCGCTCCTCGAGTCGGCGTCGAAGCAACGCCGCCTCACCCGAATGGACCGGGGTCGACTGCCACGCCCGCTCGATTCGGAACACCGATCCGTCGGGAAGAAACTGATCGATGCGGTAGTCGGTGTTGAGTCCGCCGATCCAGTATCCCAACGGGCTGTAGTAATAGAGGGACTCGGGTCCGTACGGCACGCGAGTCGAGCTGCTGCTGCCTTCTCGCTGTCCGCTGATCATCCACGGCTCGAAGTCCCAAGCCGGTGGCAGCAGCGTGTCGAGAACCGCCCCCGTCGGGTCGAAGCGGATGAATCCGCGGATCCACTCCGTGACGGGCGCGCCCATGTTCGTGATGGTCAGCGTGAGCAGGTGGCCCGCCGAGTCCCAGTAGAACCCCCGCGACGTGTTGAAGCCGCCCCCGTACGGGAGGCGCCAGTCCTCAACGTGCTCCCCGCGATCATCGAACACGACCATCTTCCCCGTCCCGGGGTCGCGCAGCACCACCCGCCCGTCGGGGAGATAGGCGAGGCCGCTATCGGGCTCCTGGTACTCCCCCGGTCCTTCCCCGATACGACCCAGGTCACGGATGTGCACGCCGTCGGCGGAGAACAGCCGAACCGCCGGCACCTGTCGGTCCAGGACGAAGATCCTCTCATCCGGCGCGACCGCCAACGCCGCGATGCTGCCGAACATGTAGGCGTCCTCGCCGTCGAGCACGCCGATCGACACCGTCGGCGTGAGTGCCCTGGTATCGCCCCAGACGCTCCCGCTCTCCGTGCGAACGACGATCGTGTCGCCGATCGTGTCGCGCGTGACCACCGGGCCGGCCGACCGACTCGCGTCGCCGCGGCACCCCAGGGTCACGAACGCCAAAGCCAGGGACAGCAGGATCGAGACGCGGCGCATCGCTGGCTCCGGGTGCGAGGTTGCAGGTGGGCGACACTCGTTGGATGCGGATGCGCCTCGATGGGTTGGCTGCCCGCGAGGCCGTCGGACGCAGGATGGGAGGAAGAGAGAAGGATGGGGCGAGAGGGACTCGAACCCCCGACTTCTGCGATGTGAACGCAGCGCTCTAGCCAGCTGAGCTACCGCCCCGCACCTCTACGGACGGACCCGCTACGGGCCGCCGGAAAGGGCCTCGATTGTACCTAGACGCCGCGCCGGCTGTCAATCGAATCGCCGCCGCATAGCTTGGCCGCGTGAGCACGGAACTCCCGAGTCTGGATCGGACCGCGGTCGTCCTCCACGAGCCGCAGGATCTCGTCAACATCGCGCTGGTCATCCGGGCGATGAAGAACATGGGGTTGGCGCGTCTTCGGCTCGTCCGACCCGTCGAGTTCGACGCGTGGCGCATCACCGGCGTCGCCCACGACACGCACGACATCGTCGAGGCCGTCGAGATCTACGACGAGCTCTCGGACGCGCTCGCGGATGCGAACTACGCGCTGGCGGCCACGGCCCGGCGGCGATCCAGCCGACAGGACTGGTGGACACCCGAGCAAGCCGCCGCGGAGCTGCTACCGCGCGGAAGCTCGGTCGCGCTCTTGTTCGGTCGCGAAGATCGAGGCTTGCCGAACGACGCGCTGGACTTGTGTCACGGCGCGGTCTCGATCCCGGTGAACCCCAACCACCCCTCCATGAACATCGCGCATGCGGCGGTGGTGATCCTGTACGAGTGGCGGAAGGCCGCGATGGCGGCCGACGGGGTGGCACCGCGCGACATGTCGTTCAAGACACGACGGCAGACGCCTCCGGCGACGCACGAAGCCTTGGAGGACTTCTTCGACAAGTGGCAGACCGCCATGGAGGAGGTCGGTCTCTTCCACGGCATCGACCCGATCCCGAAGATGCGGAGCTTTCGCTCGATCTTTCAGCGGTCGGACCTCGACATGCGTGAGCTCGGGCTCATGCAAGCGGCGGCGTACGAAGTGCTCCACTTCGCGCAGCGCGAGAAGAAGCGCGCGCGCGAGCGCCTCGAGAAAGAGCTCGGCTAGTGTGGTGCATCAAAAGTCCCTTGACCACC
>JAKSCH010000199.1 GCA_022360695.1 Gemmatimonadota bacterium | reverse complement strand
TCGAGCCACGGCTGGTCGGCCCGCTCGCGCTCCGGGTGGCTGAGGAGAAGGGAGAGGATCCCGAGCGCGGCCAGCGCAGAGACGAGGTCGCCGATCCAGCCGCTCGGCCACGTGCGCGTGATCAGCACGCGGCCGAGATAGAGCGTGAGAATGACCAGGTAGATCGAGACGAGCGGCAGGAGCACGTATTGCGAGAAAACCTTGAGACCGCGCGGATAGTCTCGACGTGCCTCCAGCTCCGCGAAGTCGTCGGGCACGCCCGCGAGAAAGAACCACGTCTGAAAGACCATCGCCACGACGAACCACAGGCGAACGTAGGTCTCCTCGTCGACGTCGATCCCGAGCAGGTTGTCGATCCCGAGGAGCGCGATCGAGAGACCCGCGAACAACACCGCGGAGAAGATGCCGCCGATGAGAAACCGCAGGAACAGCTCGCGGTTGAACTGCCAGAACCCGTGAGGCTCGCGGACCCCGATGTACGCGACCGACGCGGCGGCCAGGTGGAGCGCCGCGGCGAGGTGGAAGAAGCGGTGGACCTGGTTCATCTCCGACCAGCTCCCCCACCCCCACCAGAACAGCGCCAGCCCCACGAACCCCGCGAGTCGGACGCCCCACCGGACCCCGGCGCTCCAGTCGCGGCGCTCGCACAGGTAGGTGAGCGTCGTGAAGAGCGGGAGTCCCATCAGCGCGGTGAGCACGAGGCGGACCCACTCGTCCTCGTTCCCTGTGGCGTCGAGCGCGACGTTCGCCGCCGTCGCCGCGGTGACCGCGCACAGGAGCGCGGCGGGAAAACGCCGCGCGGTGCGAGCCGCGCCGGCGACGAGACTCTCGATCGAGGGGAGCTTCAAAACTCGAAGCGCTGCACGAGTCGCGTCTCCGTCTCGGCTTCCACCACGGCCTCGACGGCCACGTGCGGCTCGAGCCCCGACCCCTTGAGCTTGCGTCGGAGCAGCTCGTCGACCTGAAACACCCCGGCCGAGTTCCCCATCTCGACGCGGATGCGGACGGGCTTCGATGCGCCCGCGTCGATGGCGACCCGCTCGATCGCGGCCGCGGAGACGGCGTGGATCCCCGTGGCGCCCGCCGTGAACGGGATCCGAGAGCGTCCGCCCGCCATGTCGAGCGCATCGGCGACCCGGAGCACGCCGCCTTCCACGGTCAGCGGCTGCCCACCGGATCGGTGCGAGATGATCGCGTGCAGGATCTCCGAGTGGACGATCGTCCCGATCGCTTCGGGATACTCCGGCTCGAGGAGCTCGTCGATGATCGGCCGCGCGACGAACAGCGAGAACTCCTCGTGGCCCGTCCGGTGGATCGACATCCCGACGTCATGGAGCAACGCCGCCAGTGCCACGATGATCTCGGCATCCTCGCCCTCGAGCCCGTAGTCGGAGACCGCGTTGGGCACGACGCCGCCCGCGACCAGGAGCCGGAGGATCCGGAGCGCCGAGTTGGCGACGATCCGGACGTGGACGGGGCCGTGGTCCGACATGCCCAGCCGATCGACGGCGGTCGTGTTCGCGGCGACCCACAGCGCGTAGAGCCGATCGTGCCGGTTCACCGCGTCGACGATGTCGGCGAGCTTGGGGTTGTGCCGGGTCGGGAGCGTGATCTCGACGCGCTGGGCGAGCCGCTCCGCGAGCGTCGGGCTCGCGTCGGGTCCGGAGCTCGGATCCGAGCGCTCGGCGGAGGAGTCGGCGACCGCCGCGTCTTCCCCGGCGGGCGAGCGCTCGTCCGTCATACGCGCGCCGGCAAGGCGGCCAGCCGTTCGGCGGCGGCCTCGAGCACATCCTCCGTCTTGCAGAAGGCGAACCGGACCAGGTGCCGCCCGTCGTTGGGGTCCGCGTAGAAGCTCGAGCCGGGTACGGTGGCGACCCCGATCTCCCGGGTCAGCCAGAACGCGAACTCGTCGTCGGGCAGGTCCGAGAGGTCGGAGAAGTCGGCTAGGATGTAGTAAGCCCCCTCGGGCTTCCGGCACCGGAAGCCCGCTTCGAGCAAGACGGGGTAGAAGAGCTCGCGCTTCCGGCCGTAGAAGTCGCTCAGCCCTTCGTAGTACGAGGGGGGAAGCGTCTCCAGCCCGACCGCGACGCCCTCTTGCAACGGCGCCGCGGCGCCGACCGTCAGGAAGTCGTGGACCTTCCGGATCGCGTCCGATACCTCGGGGTGGGCGATGATGGTCCCGATCCGCCAGCCCGTGATCGCGAACGTCTTCGACGCGCCGCTGATCGTGATCGTGCGGTCGGCCATCCCCGGGAGCGTGGCCATCGGGGTGTGCTCGACCCCGTCGTAGGTGATGTGCTCGTACACCTCGTCGGTCACCGCGTACGCATCGAACTCCTGGCAGAGCGCCGCGATCCCCTCCATCTCCGAGCGCGTGAACACGCGACCGGTGGGGTTGTTCGGCGTGTTGACGATGATGGCGCGGGTTCGATCGCTGAACGCCGCCCGCAGACGGTCGAAATCGATCTGCCAACCCTCCCCCAGCGGCACGAACACGGGGGTCGCTTCGCAGAGTTGGGTGTCCGGGCCGTAGTTCTCGTAGAACGGCTCGAACACGATCACCTCCTCGCCCGGGTCGACGATGGCGAGCAGGACCGACATCATCGCCTCGGTCGCGCCGCACGTGACCGTGAGGTGGAGCTCCGGGTCGACATCCATGTCGTACCACTCGCCGTACTTGGCGGCGAGCGCGTCGCGATAGCGCTTGGCACCCCACGTGATGGCGTATTGGTTGATGTCGTCGTAGATGGCGCGGGATCCGGCATCCTTGAGCTCATCCGGACACTCGAAGTCGGGGAAGCCCTGCGAGAGGTTGATGGCGTCGTGCTCGGTGGCGAGCCGGGTCATCATGCGGATCACCGACTCGGTGAACCCGTGCGTTCGCTTCGCGGTGTGCATGTTCATGTCCTGAATTTATCAGCGGGCGTCGGACCGCGGGGCGTCGGCAGCCGGATCGGCGGTCGCCGGCCGCCCCGGGCTCCGTCGAGCGTCGCTCAGTCCGCGCCCGTCTCCTCGTCACCGGCGGCCCATCGACCGTCGCTCATGATCCGTTCGACCGCGTCCGTGTGCTCCCTCAACCAGGCGAACCACACCTGATCCAGCGGGCGCAGGTCCGTCAGGTCCGAGACGGGCGTCTCCGTCTTCCCGCGGCGATGGACGAGCGCCAGGAGCGGGGTCTGCGTGTCCGCGAGCATGGGGAGCGCCGTGATCTTGGTGCCCGATTCGCCGCCGAAGGTCCACGGCGCGACCTCGACCCGGTCATGGCGGAACTCGTGCGCCCAGCGCTCGTAGTCCATCCCGCGACCGAACAGCACGTGCGCGCCGCTTTCGTGCACCTGCTCGGGCTCGACGCCCGGGTCGGTCGGGTCTATGGCCACGAGCCGGTCGGCATCCGGATTCGCTTCGTGCGCGCGGTTGGCCAACAGCAGGTTCACGCCCTCGTTCGGCGTGAGGGCGATCAGCCCACGGCGCGCATCGACGCCGGCCTTTCGGAGCGTGCGAGACTCGCTCGCGTTCCCGAGCACGGCCCGGAACCCCTCCGCTTCCGCCGCCTGGACCTCTCCGGGGTTCGTGTCGAGCAGGACGATCGGGCCATCGCCCGTTCGGGCGTCGCGGAGCGCGCGCCCGAGCGCGCGTCCCACGGGGTTCGCGCCCACGATGGCGAACCCGTGGTTCGAGGGGCGCCGGACGTTCAGCAGCCGCGCGACCAGACCGCCCGTGCCGCCCTGGACGACCACGGTGACCGCGATCACGAGGAAGACCATCGCGCGGAGCTGCTCGCCTTCGCCGACCATGCCGTAGTGCGCCAGCTCCGTGGCGAACAACGAGGACACGGCGAACGCGACGATGCCGCGGGGGGCGAGCCAAGCGAGGAACGCCTGCTCGTTGAGCGAGAGATCCGAGCCCCGCGTCGAGATCCAGATGTCGAGCGGTCGAACGACGAGGATGAGCAAGGCGACGGTAGCCACGCCCCCCAACCCGAGCGCGGCCACGTCGGAGAGCTCGACCGCCGCGGCGAGCAGGACGAAGAGCAGCCCGACCAGCATCGAGGTCAGTTGCTCCTTGAACTCGACCAGCTCGCGCGCCCGGTGCGTCGACATGTTCCCCACGACGAGCCCGGCGATCGCCACGGTCATGATGCCGCTCTCGGGCAGGATGGCGTTCGAGATCTGGAACAAGGCCAGGACGAGGGCCAGCGTGAACACGTTCTGGAGATCGCCGGGCACGACCCGACGGAACCGCAGCAGCCCGCCGATCGCGAGACCCCCGGCCAGCCCGATCACGAGCCCGAGCCCGAGCCGGGTGGGGAGCCCGAGCACGCCCGCGCCCACGCCCCCCGCCGTCGTGGCGAGCGTCACCTCCAGGGCCACGACGGCCAGGATCGCGCCCAACGGATCGATCAGCACGCCCTCGGCCTCGAGGATCGTCCGCAGGTTCTGGCGTAGCCCGATCCGACGCGTGAGGGGATTGATGACCGTGGGGCCCGTGACCGCGACGAGCGTACCGAAGAGGAGTGAGACCTGTCCGTCCCAGCCCAACGCGAAACGGTTGTAACGACTGGCCCAGTTTTTGTGGCGTTTGTGGAAACTACCGAGGTCGAGCCCGATGCAAACTCCTGCCGAACATTCACTCGTTTCGAATCTTGACCGCATCGTTGGAGCGGAAGTTGCTTCGCCAGAGATGCTGCCGCGAATCCT
>JAKSCH010000230.1 GCA_022360695.1 Gemmatimonadota bacterium | reverse complement strand
TCACGGTCGGCGTGGTGTCCCATCCGCTGCGCGAGACGATTCCGGAGCTCACGAACGTGTACGGCGATTGCTCATCGCTCTCCTGGATCCCGACGCGAGTCGATCGGCCGGAGACCGTGACGGACGCCGTATCGCGGATCGGGGACCAGTTGGAGCTCGATCACCGGCACGACTGGGGGGATCCGTTCGAGATCCTTCGGAGAACCGCGGGGACGGCCGGGAATCGGTACTCGGCCGTCCTCACCGACTGCCTCGCGGCTCCGGTCTTCTCGGATCCGGACGTACGGGAGGTGTTCGCGACCTCCGACACGCCCGGGGTCGATCTCGATCTCGTCGTGACGCGACGCGAGGGCGCGCTGACCACGACGTGGCAGACCCGAGGCGACAGCGTCCCGGAGACGATATCGCGCGAGGTCATGACGGCCTTCGGTCGGATGCTGCGGGAGCTGACGGACTCGGAGGCGTGGGACCGTCCGTTACGGCTGCTGGGTGTCGAGCCCGATCGCGACATCGAGTCGTCACGGGGACGCGTCCACGGGTGGAACGACACGGACCGCGCGTACGATCGAGACGTCTGCGTGCATGAGCTGATCGAACGGCAGGCCGCGCGGGCGGCGGACCGGACGGCGGTGGTATGGGACGCCGGCGAGATGTCCCGCGGCGAGCTGGAACGTCGCGCGAACCGCCTCGCCCACCATCTGATCCGGTGCGGGGCGCGGTCCGACGACCGGGTCGGGATTCTGCTCGATCGGTCCCCCCACACCGTGGTGAGCATCCTGGCGATCCTCAAGGTGGGCGCCGCGTACGTGCCGCTCGACTTCACCGACCCCGTCGTACGGACACACGCGGCGCTCGATCGGGCGGACGTATCGCTCGTCGTCACCCAGCGGAAGCACGCGTCGATCGTCTCCGACAGGTGCCCGACCGTGCTCGTGGACGCCGAAGACATCGAGACGAGCGAAGGGTCGAATACGCCACCGGGAATCGGGAGGTCCGCCGAGCGGGCCGCCTATGTGATCTTCACCAGCGGTAGCACGGGCGAGCCGAAGGGCGTGGTCGTCCAGCACCGGCCGCTGGTGAACCTCATCGAGTGGTGCGCGCGGACGTTCGATCTCGGACCCGCGGATCGCGGCTTGTTCGTGAACTCGCTCGGGTTCGATCTGTCCGTCTTCGACATCCTCGGGCTCCTGGCCGTGGGCGCCTCGATTCGGATCGTATCCGACGAAGAGCGATTGGACGCGAATACGATCGCCGAGCTCGTCATGACCGAGCCCATCACGTTCTGGAACTCCGCGCCCGCGTATATGCAGTTCGTGTTGCCGAGGCTCGAGTCCCATCCGCGCTCGAGCACCGCCGAGCGGCCGCTGCGCCTCGTCCTGCTCAGCGGCGACTGGATACCCGTCGGCATGCCGACCGACCTCCGCTCTCTCTTCCCCGCATGTACGCCGGTCAGCCTCGGCGGAGCTACCGAGGCCACGGTCTGGTCCAACTACTTCGTGGTAGGATCGGTCGATCCGACGTGGCGGAGCATCCCCTACGGCAGACCCATCCAGAACGCGCGCTACTACATCCTGGATGAAGAGATGCGGCCGTGCGCGTCGGGAGAGCCGGGCGAGCTGTTCATCGGGGGCGAGTGCTTGAGCGCCGGATACGCGAGCTCGCCCGAACGGACCGCCGCTCGCTTTCTCGCCGATCCCTTCCACGAACGGAGCGGTATGCGGATGTATCGCACCGGCGACCTCGCGCGGGCGATGTCGAGCGACGACATCGAGCTCCTGGGTCGCGTCGACAACCAAATCAAGCTGAGAGGCTTCCGCATCGACCTCGGAGACGTCGAAGCCGGCCTGAGACGCGTCGGCGTCGAGTCTCCGATCGTCGTGGTTCGCGAAGACACGCCCGGGAATCGAGCCCTCCACGCCTTTGCACCTTATCCGCGGCGCTCCGATCGAGCCATCGATCGGCAACTCTGGGGTCCCCTCCGCGAACGACTCCCGGAGCACATGGTCCCCGCGGCCATCCACATACTGGATTCGCTCCCCATCACCTCGAACGGGAAGGTCGATCGTCATCGGCTGTCGACCGCGTCGCTCGTGGCGTTGGTCGATGAGGGCGCGGGCAGGTCGCTCGTGGCGACCGCGCCGATCGACCGCTCGGGCGGCGGCTCGTCCAGCGATCGGCGTACGACCGAGCTCGCCGCCGAGCTGGAAGGGATCCTCGGGGTGCCGACCGGAACCGTAGGACGTACGACCCATTTCAGCACGCTCGGCGTGAGCTCGCTCCACTTCGCGCAGCTCGCGCTCGCCCTCGAAGATCGAACCGGCGTGCGGATCAGCCCCGCGCGGCTGTTCGGCTGCTCGTCCGTCGGCGAGGTGGAAGCCGTCGTGGGCGACGCGCTGGACGCGACGGTCGATGCCGACTCGCACCGGTCGATCGCGTCGGATGGACGGGAGGATCGACTCGGCCCGACTCGCGGGAGCGGGGGCAGCGAAGAAGTCGCGGTGATCGGACTGCACTGCCGCATGCCGAAATCGGCGAACGCGGACCGACTGTGGCGGAACATCGAGATGGGCGTCGACTGCCTCGAGACGATCCCCGCGTCGCGGTGGGATTGGCGTCGTCTGGCCGAAGCCTCCCGGGACGCCGGCACGTCCCCTCCCCCCAACCGCGCGGGCTTCATCACGGACATCGACCGGTTCGACGCCGAGTTCTTCGCGATTTCCCCACGAGAAGCGCGAAGCATGGACCCCCGTCAGCGTCTGCTGCTCGAGGGCATATGGAAGACCCTCGAGGACGCCGGGCAACGCCCCTCGGGGCTGCGGGGGGATCGGGTCGGCGTCTACGTGGGCGCCACGGGCGATGAGTACACGTCGCTACTGCGAGAACGGGATCCGTCGGTGGACATGTTCACGCTCACGGGATCCGGCCGAAGCTTCCTCGCGAATCGGTTGAGCTACTATTTCGGTTGGACCGGCGAGAGCGACGTGATCGACGCGACGTGCGCCAGCTCGCTCGTGGCGGTGCACCGGGCGACGCGGGCCGTTCTCGCGGGTGATTGCTCGGTCGCGATCGCCGGCGGATTCAACCTCATGATCGATCCCCATCCGCATTCCGTCCTGGCGAGCGCCGGCGTGCTCGCACCGGATGGAGCGTGCAAGGCGTTCGACTCGCGAGCCGACGGCTATGCTCGGGGCGAAGGCCTGGGTCTCGTGCTCCTCAAGCGTCTGGACCGGGCGGAGGCCGACAAGAACCACATCCACGCGGTCATCAGCGGTAGCGCCGTCAACCACGGCGGCCGGGCGAACTCGCTCACCGCGCCCAACATGCGGTCGCAGACGGCGGTGATCGCGAAGGCGCTGGAGCGAAGCCGCGTCGCTCCCGACGAAGTCGGGTACATCGAAGCGCACGGGACGGGGACCGCGCTCGGGGATCCGATCGAATTCGAGGGGCTCGAGGCGGTCTTCGCCGGCGGGGCCGACGATCGCGGGAGCACCGCCATCCCCGAGCGGATCAGCATCGGATCGATCAAGGCGACCATCGGTCATCTCGAAGCCGCGGCCGGGATCGCGGGGCTGATCAAGGTGATCCTGATGCTCCGACATCGCACCATTCCCCCGCTGACCCACTTCTCCGAGTGCAACGAGAGAATCTCGCTCGCCGACACCCCGTTCGACTTCGCGACGGAGGCTCGCGATTGGCCGGCGCCGCGCGACGCGGACGGCCGTCCATCCCCGCGAGCCGCCGGGGTCAGCGCCTTCGGTATCGGAGGCGTCAACGCGCACGTCGTGCTACGCGAGCACACGGCGGATCCGAGTCCCGTCGATGATCCGAGCCGAGCCACGGAGCCCCGAGTGTTTCCGCTCTCGGCCAGGAGCGCGGACGGGCTGTCGACGCTCGCTCGTCGTCTGCGGGAAGCGCTCGAAGCCCCCCACCTGGCGGGACGGCTCGCCGACGTGGCCTACACGCTGCAAACCGGGCGGGAGGCGTTTCGGCACCGGAGCGCGATCGTCGCCGAGACGGCCGGCGAGCTCCGCGAGGGACTCGACGCCGTCGTCGAGGATGCCCCACGACCGCACGTCTTCTCGAGCGTGACGGAGGCGACGGGCGACCCGATCACGCGGGATCCCTCGACGGCCGAGACCGCGCCGGCCACCGAAGACCCGCACGAGCTCGCCGAGGCCTGGTCGAAGGGACGTCGGGTGGATTGGGGCCCGCTCGACGAACAGACGACGGGCAGGATCGTCCCCCTGCCTACGTACCCGTTCGCCTCGACGCGATATTGGCCGGAAGCGCTCGATGTCGGGCCGGCCTCGACCGTGGACGACGCTCGCCGCGACGCCGGCGACGACGAATCCTCGATCCGCCTCACGGGCGACGAGTATTTCGTGGCGGACCATCGGATCGACGGCGTTCGCGTCCTGCCCGCGGCGGCGTCCGTGTCGCTCTCCGCCGGCGTGGCGTCCCGGATACTCGGCGAGGGCCCCCTGACGTTCCGCGGCGTCGCGTGGACTCGGCCGCTGCGGTTCGAGGACGACGCGGCCGTTTCGCTGTCGTTCGAGCTGAGCCGTCAGGACGACGAGCACCGCTTCGTCTGTCGCGGCGACGACGAGGACGAGGGTTCGGCCTACACGTCGGGACTCGTGCGGCGGCTCGAGCCGCCCGAGCCGTCGACGCCGATCGACGTGTCGTCGCTCGTCGGGACGGGCTGGCGCGAGTGTTCCGCGGAGGACTGCTACCGACGCTTCGAGGGGATCGGCGTCGGGCTGGGCTCGTCGCTCCGGGTGATCCGTCGGCTGTGGCTGACCGAGGACCAGGCCGTGGCCCGGCTTCGTCTCCCCGACTCCGTGACGGCTGGGCCGGAGTATCCCTTCGAGCCGGGCATACTCGACGGCGGCTTCCAGACGGCCGCGCTTCACCAGCTCCTCGCGTACGAGACCGATCGGGAGCCGGTTCGGCGGATCCCCTTCGCCGCGAAACGAATCGATGTGCTCGCCGGTACCCCTCGAGCGTGTTACGCGCACGTTCGGCGGTCGACGCGCGGAAGGAGTCGGGCGGTTCCACGGTACGACGTCTCGATCCTGGGGCCGACGGGTGACACGCTGCTCGAGATCGAGGGACTCCACGCCTTGCCCGTCCCGGATCGCGCCTTGCCCGATGAGGATCGCGCCGAAGGCGATGCGGGTGCGTTTCGCATCTATACGGACCGCTGGCGGACCGTATCTGCACGAGACACGCGGACCGGTGATCCCCCCACCGCCTTTCGGCACGTCACGGTCGGCGACGCGAAGCTCGGCGAGTCGCTGGCCGCGGCCGGAGGGGATGTCCTCGCGAACGTCCTGCTCGATCCGGGACGCTCCGCCCCCGGTTCCGCCGTACGGTGGCCACATCTGCTCGAGACCCGCGACGTGGGGCCTCGCGAGACGATCGCGCTCTGGTACGACGGCTCCCATCGATCGACCGTCTCCGCGGCGGAGCACCTGCGAATCGGGTTCGACACGGTCTTCGAGCTGCTTCGATACCTGATCCGACGACGCGACGTGATCGATGGCACGCTGGCGCTGTGTCTGGTGCTGCCACGAGACGACAGCGTCAGTCCGTTCCTCGCGGCGCTCGCCGGGCTGGCCCGCGTCGCCCAGCGAGAATGCCCGAGGCTCCGCGTCCGCGTGCTCCGTCTACACCCGCCGAAGCGCGGAGGCTTCACGGGCTCCGACCTGCTCGCGGCGGCCACTCGAGGACTCGCGCCGGCCATCGCGGCCGTCGAGCAGCGGATCGACATGGAGACGGGCGAGCACGAGGCGCTTCGCATCGAGGCCATCCATCTCCCCCGTACCTCGGATGGCGTCGGTGGCGTCGCGATCGCGCCGGGAAGCGTCCAGGTGGTCACGGGTGGCGCCGGCGCGATCGGGCAGCTCCTGTCACGTCACCTCGCGGACCGCGGGGCCCGGGTGGTCGCGATCGGCCGATCCGAGCGGCCTCCGCCCCTCGCGGTCGCCGCCGGCGAAGGCGTTCACTATCTCCGGGCGGATGTGGAGGACGAAGCGGCGATCGCCGAAGCCATGGACCGCGTCCGCGACCGGGGTCCCATCCGAGGCGTGTTCCACTGCGCCGGCCGCGCCGGCGGTGGGCTGCTCTTCCACCGGTCCTTGTCGGATGCGCGACGGGTGCTGGCCGCCAAGGTCCAGGGCACGGTACACCTCGATCTGGCGACGCGGGACGACCCCCTCTCGCACTTCGTTCTCTTCTCGTCGCTCGCATCCGTGATCGGGCCGGTCGGCGCCGGTGACTACGCCTACGCGAGCCGCTTCCTCGACGAGTTCGCCGGCTGGAGGAATCGACGAGTCGCCGACGGCCGTCGAGCGGGCGCGACCGTAGCGCTGGGCTGGCCCGTATGGCGGGACGGGGGGATGGCTCCGCCCGAGGCGGAGCTCGAGCGTCTGCGCGAGCGAGGGCTGATGTCCATCGCGAGCGAGACCGCGATACGGATCATGGAGCGCTGCCTCGTCGGACCCGGCGGTCGTTACGTCTGCGGATACGGAGAACCCGAGAGGTTCGACGCGTTTCTTCGCGCCGATGGCGGACCGCACCGTCGACGGGTCGGTCCCGACACGTCGTCCGGCGCGAGCGCGCGGGTCGGACCGCGGGCCGGACGCCCCTCACAACCCTACGAGACTCGCAATGTCTGAGAACGAGATCAGATCGACCGTCCGAGAGGCGGTATCCCACGAGACCGGGATCCGGATCGATGCGTTGACCGACGACGAGCCGTTCGCCCTGTATGGCGTCGAGTCCATGCTCGCGGTGGCTATTTCCAGACGGCTCGGCGACGCGTTCGGCGAGCTGTCCGCATCGCTCCTCTTCGAGTTCCCGACCATCGACGCAATCGTCGACTACCTGCTCGAAGAGCATGCCGTCGACGAGCACGCCTCTGGACGACCCACCGCCCGTCGATCCGCACGACATCGCCATCATCGGGATGAGCGGCCGATTCCCGCAGGCCGCGAACCTGGACGCGTACTGGCGCAATCTGGCGGACGGCAGGGATTGCATCACGGAGGTACCGGAACGCCTCTGGGACTGGCGCGACTTCTGGGACCCCACCCCGGGGACGCCGGGACGGTCGTATACGCGCTGGGGTGGCTTCATCGAGGACTCCGACCGATTCGACCCGCTGTTCTTCGGGATCTCGAACCTCGAGGCCGAATCGATGGATCCGCAGGAGCGGCTGTTCCTGGAGACGGTCCACCACACGATCGAGGACGCGGGGTACACTCGGGCCGGCCTGCGCGACGACACGGTCGGACTCTTCGTCGGCGCCATGTGGGGCTCGTACCAGCACTACGGCTCTCGCGACGCGGGCGCGGACAGCTCCTTCGCGGTGATCGCCAACCGAGCGTCGTACCTGTTCGACTTCAAGGGACCCAGTCTCGCGGTGGACACCGCCTGTTCGAGCTCGCTCACCGCGATCCACCTCGCGTGCGAGAGCCTGCGCTCGGGCGAGTGCAGCGCCGCGCTGGCCGGCGGCGTCAACGTCACGTCCCACCCCCACAAATACCTGGTGCTCAGCCGGACGGGCTTCGCCGCGCCGGACGGCCGCTGCCACAGCTTCGGCGTCGACGGCGACGGATACGTGCCGGGCGACGGGGTCGGGGCGCTCTTGTTGAAGCCGCTCGACCGCGCGCGCGCGGACGGCGATCGCATCCACGGCGTGATCAAGGCCACCGCCATCAATCACGGGGGGAAGGCCAGCGGGTTCACCGTGCCTACGGCCGAATCGCAGCGCGCCCTGATCCGGACGGCGCTCGACCGCGCCGGCGTGGGCGCTCGTAGCCTCGGATACGTCGAGGCGCACGCGCCCGGCACCGCCCTCGGCGATCCCGTCGAGGTTCGAGGGCTCGTGCAGGCGTTTCGAGAGGACACGGATGAGACCGACTTCTGCACGATCGGCGCGGTCAAGGCCAACGTGGGGCACCTGGAGTCGGCGGCCGGTATCGCCGGCGTCATGAAGGTGCTTCTCCAGATGCGACACCGACAGATCGCGCCGACGCTCCTCACCGGTGAGATGAATCCCGACGTTCGTCTCGACGGAACGCCCTTCCGGCTCGCCCGAGAGCTCATGCCGTGGCCGGCGGGTCGCGACGACGACGGACGGCCCGCACCCAGAAGAGCCGCGGTCAGCTCGTTCGGTTTCGGCGGGGCCAACGGGCACGTGATACTCGAGGAGCACGACGCACCCGACCGTCCGCGTCGGTCCGCCGACGCCCATCTCATCGTGCTTTCCGCGAAGACCGACGAGCGTCTACGGACCGTCGCGCAGGTCCTGTTGGACCACCTCCGACGTGACGCGAGCGAACCGAGCGGTGTCGCCGGCCCGACCGACGTCGACATCGAATCCGTCACGCTCCGGTGCATCAGCGACGTCACGCGGATCCGGGTCGAGCTGCTCGACGAGCGCGATCGGCTCGGCGATCTGCTGGCCGAGCCGGGCGTGCGTGCCGAGGCGCGCGCGCTCATCGCGAGCCGGTGCGGGATCGAGCCGCCGGTCGGCTCGCTCTCCGGAGGTACGGTGGGGGAGCTCATCGACGCGCTGGAGCGCGTCGGAGGAGCCGATCTCGGGACGCCCGATACGGAATCGGCCTACCTCGAGCGAATCGCCGCCACGCTCCAGCTCGGGCGCGAGCCGCTGGAGCACCGCGCCGCGTTCGCCGTAGCGTCGCTGGAACAGCTGGTGGATCGGCTCGAAGCGCTCGTCGACGGCCGAAGCGGCGACGGGCTGCACGTCGGCCACGTTCGACGTCCCGACTCCGGCGTCGGGTCCGACGAGGAGATCGCCTACGTGGAGCGACTCGTCCAGGCCAAACGCCACGACCGGCTCGGCTCGCTGTGGTGCGACGGCGTCGACATACCCTGGACCCGTCTGTACGACGAAGGTCGTCCGACGCCCGCCGAGCTGCCGCTCTACCCGTTCGAGCGCATCCGTTGTTGGGTACGATCGCCCCGGACGACGGCACGGGATCTCACCGGATCCGAACGCTCGTTCGGCTCCGGCTCGATGGACGACGCCGGCCTCTGGATCGGGGAGACTCGAGGCGATCACGCGCTCGATCGAATGGTCTTCCGACGCCGATGGTCACCGCTCGACCCGATCATCGAGACCCCCGGAGATCCCCGCTCCAACGGTGCGCCCAAGCCGACGCGCTCCGACTCGGCGGATGGGGCCGTGCTTCTCGTCTACCCTCGGACGGCCGAACGACTACGTGAGTCGCTTCGCGACCGAGGCTCGAGCGACACGTACGAGGTGGTACTGGCCGACCGTACCGAGCTCCTCTCGTCGCGGTCGTGGACGGTGGATGCTCGCGACGAGGACGCCCTCGCGGCCTGCATCGACAACATACGCGCGCTGCGCTCCGTCATCTTTCTGGGTGGGGTTCAGCCGCCGGACTGGCGCCCGAGCGGTCGCGAGGCGTTCCAGACGCTCCAAGACACCGGCGTACTGGCCCTGTGCCACCTCGTACGCGCGTTGCACGCTCGATATGAAGAGCGGGGCGAGGCCCCCGAGCTCACGGTTCTGACCAACTGCGCGTTCGGCGTCCGCGGGGACGATCGCGTTCAACCCTACACGTCGGCCGTCGTCGGCTTGGCTCGCGCCGCGGCTCGCGAGTTCCCGCACCTGTCTCCGCGGGTCATCGATGTGGAGCTGCCGGCCGCCGACGCGACCGAGCCGAGCTCGATCGTCGAGATGCTCGCACTCCTGGATGGGATCGAGCGTCAGAACGAGACGGCGATCCGGGACGGACGGCTGTTCGTGCCGACCGTTCACGCGGCACGGCTACCGGATCGCGAAGACGTACGGCCCGTGTTTCGGACGCGAGGACAGTACGTGCTGATCGGCGGCGCCGGAGCCTTGGGTGAGGCGTTGAGCCGGTATCTCGCCCAGTCGCTCTCCGCGCGTCTCGTCTGGATCGGACGTCGGCCCTTGGACGACTCGATCGAGGAAAAGATCTCCGCAGTCGAGGCGCTCGGGGCGCACGTTTCGTATCACGCCGCCGACGCGTCGGACCCGAGCGCGCTGGCGACGGTCCTCTCGGAAATCGCCGCCGACCGTCCGATCGACGGCGTCCTTCACCTGGCCATGAATCATGACCTCGGTCGGCTCCGAGACCTCGAGCCGGGTCAACTCCATCGCGTCCTCTCGGCGAAGGTCCACTCGTCGTACGCGCTCGAGACCGCGCTCAAGCGCCACACGGTGGGGTTCGTCGCGCTCTTCTCATCGGCGGAGGCGTACGTCGGGAATTTGGGCTGGGGCGGCTACGCCGCGGCATGCTCGTTTCAAGACGCGTTCGCTCGCCACTGGTCCGCCGAGGCGGCGTGGCCGGTCGTCGGAATCAACTGGGGGTACTGGGACACCGGGGATCGCGAGACGCAGGAGGCGTTGGCGGTCAAGGGCGTCTATCCCATGGAGGTGGGACGAGGCGTGGCTATCCTCGAACGGATCCTCAGCGCTCGGATCGAGGGCGCCATCGCGCTGGATGTCGAGAACGACGTCTTGGAGCGCATGGGCTTCGAGACGACGGAGTTGCCCGAACGGTCGGACGATTCGTCGGCGCACCGCCCCGCGCCGGCCGCCGCGCCCAGGAACGAACCGGCGGACGGAGACGCGCGCGACCCGGCTCCGCGGGGCAGCGTCGGGGACGCCGGCGGGGGCGTTCGCGACGACATCACAGCCCCGGAGGTCGAGCGGGCGCTCATCGACCTCCTCTCCGACGTGCTGCGGATCGATCGAAGCCGGTTCGACACCGAGACCGATCTCGTGACGTTCGGCGTGGACTCGCTCACCGTGATCGCCATCCAGAAGACGCTCGAGGAGCGCGCGGGACGACTCCCGGCCTCTTTGTTCATCTCGTTCAACACCATCGGCGCCGTGGCAGCGCACGTGCTCGATCGCCATCCGCAGGCGGCCGCGAAGCTGGTCGGTCACGGCACGACATCGTCCGATGGTGGCTCTCGAAGACGGGAGGAGACAGACACGCACCCCCCGCCTCGGTCCGAGCCCGACGACGCCAAGGTATTGTGCCGACTCGATCCGACTCGAGCCGCTCGGTACCTGGAGGCCTATCCGGGTCGCTTCCGCGATGACCGGCTGCTGGACGACGCGAAAGACGCGCCCGTGGAGGCGGCTGTCGCTCGTGGCGCGCCCAGACCCGCCTTTCTCCACACACTCCTGAGGACCGAGCGCTCGGAGGGCGTCGAGGTCGTGAGCTGCGGGGTCGGGACGCCCGTGCTCCTCCTTCCCGCGGTCGGCCTGACCGTGCCGACGTGGCGCCAGCAACTCTCGTCGCCGCTCGTGGATTCGATGAGGCTGGTCGTGCCTCACCCGCCCGGATACGGCTTGAGCCGACCGATCCGGGACTGCTCGACGAGCGGTGTGGTGGACGTATTCCTGGACGTAATCGACCTGATCTCTCCCGATCGACCGGTCCACGTCGTCGGCTCCTGCCTGGGATCGGTGACCGCGATGCACCTGGCGCGCTTCCACTCCGATCGCGTGGCCTCGCTCACGCTGGTGGGAGCGTTCCACTCGACGGATGACATGGACGTGGGCGACCCGGACGACATGAGCGCCGACGAGTTTCAGCACATGCTGAAATCCGCGGTCGAACGGGTGAAGGACGATTTCCACGCCGTCCGCACGCCGGACGGTGAGGCGGACTCGTCGACCCTTCTCTCGTACCTCCTGGATGCCCTCTGCGCCAACTCCCTGATCGCGATGCGATACCTCGACGAGATGCGCTCGCTGTCCGTCCTGGAGTGGGCCGCGGACGTGCGCGTGCCCTCCATGTGCATCTTCGGTGACCGCGACCGGATCGTGGATCCCGGACACTCGCGGACGATCGCGGACCGGATCCCGAACGCCGAGCTCGTCGAGATCGACGGAGCCGGACACTTCCCGTACCTGACGCACAGCGCCGAGTTCAACCGTTTGATTCGCCGTTTCATCGAGAAGCATGAGTCGTCGAGCGCACGGGCCACGCCGGGCGGCGAGACGGACCGGGCGTTCGACGGCTCGGCCCGACCGGACAAAGGAGTGATGGTATGACCGCTTCGAGCAAGCTCCGCCCGAAGGTCGCCCCCGACCGGCCGCCGCTGACACCCGACACGTCTGTCGACCACTTCCGCGACTACTACTGGTATCTCGATGAGCTGGTCGAATTCTGCCGGAGTCACGGACTGTCGACCCGAGGACCCAAGCTCGATCTCGTGGGACGAATCGAGTCGTTTCTCGACACCGGGACCGTCGAGGCGGCGCCTCCCCGACGACGTACGGGCCGGACGCCGCCGCCCAGGGAAGGCCCGCTCACGTTGAGCACGCCCGTCACGGAGCGGTTCAAGTGCGACGCGGAAACTCGAGCGTTCTTCAAGTCCGTGATCGGGGATCACTTTCACTTCACCGCGCATCTACAACGATTCCGACGCGAAGCGCTGAAGGACGGTCGGTCGCTCACGTACGGCGACCTCGTGCAGGAGTGGCTCGATGACAGGGAGAGGAGAAAAGACCCCGACTACGAGCCCTATATAGCGCCGACCTGGGAATACAACCGCTTCGTACGAGACTACATGAAGGACAAGACGCGGAACGCCGACAAGGGCATTCCCGACGCGGCGAAGGCGTGGAACGCGATCCGGACGCACAAGGGACCGAGAACGTACGCCGAGTACGTCCGTCTCTCCGAGGATCGTGGACGGGCTTGATGCGACAGGGGCCCGCGCGACGTCCACCTCGGACCCCTGGATCGGCCTGAGACGCGAAGCACGGACCCCACGCCTCCGGCTGCTCGCCTTCCCCTACGCGGGCGGCGGGGCATCGATCTACCGTCGATGGCTGGACGACCTCGGCCACAGCCGTTGGCTGGAGTTCATCGCGGTCCAACTGCCGGGACGAGAGACGCGGCTCGCCGAGCCGCCGCACACGGCTGCCGACGGTCTGGCGGATCGACTCGCGACCGAGCTCCTCCCGATGCCGGACGTCCCATACGCCTTGTTCGGCTATAGCATGGGCGCCGTGATCGCGTACGAGCTCGCGATTCGTCTCGTCGGCCGGGGGTCGGCACCGACCGCTCTCGTGGTGGCGGCGCGCACGCCACCTCACTACGGCGAGGCGCCGAACGGCGAACGCACGCTGGACCGCGAGACGGTCGTCTCTCGGTTGCAGAAGCTCCACGGGACGCCGGCGGAGCTCATGCGGAGCCCGTTGTTCGACGAGCACTTCCTTCCGAC
The DNA here is from genome assembly GCA_022360695.1 of Gemmatimonadota bacterium. Taxonomy (GTDB): domain Bacteria; phylum Gemmatimonadota; class Gemmatimonadetes; order Palauibacterales; family Palauibacteraceae; genus Palauibacter. The sequence continues at coordinate 4,484 of JAKSCH010000230.1, read as the reverse complement.
GCTACGAGCGGACTTCCTCCTGGCCGACAGCCATCGCCGCCCGATTCCCCAGGTCCTCCCGTGTCCCGTCGTGGTGGCCGGCGGCTTGGACGACCCGGAAGTCCCGGTGGGGCGACTCCGCGGGTGGGAGGCCGTGGCCGGGTCCGAGTTCCGGGTGGCACTGTTCGAGGGAGGGCACTTCTTCCTGCATCGAGCTCACCGCGAGTTCATCTCGTGGCTCCACGCCCTGCTCGGAGAGCTACGTCCTTGATCGCGTGCGTATTCGCGGGCCAAGGCTCGCAACGACAGGGGATGGGATCCGACCTGTTCGATGCGTTTCCCGGTTGGGTGCGCCGGGCGAGCGAGGTCCTGGGATACTCGATCGAAGAGCTGTGTCGCTCCACGCCGGAGCGACTCCGCGACACCGAGAACGCGCAGGTCGCCGTGTACGTCGTCAACGCCCTCGCCTACCGCGCCTGGCATGAGCGTTGGGGCGAACGCCCGAATTTTCTTCTCGGCCACAGCGTCGGCGAGCTGAACGCGCTGCTCGCCGCGGACGTGTTCGACTTCGAGACCGGCCTGCGAATCGTGAGGCATCGCGGCCGACAGATGGGCTCGGCCGAAGCCGCCGGCGGTATGACGGCGGTCCTCGGCGACCGAGCGCGCGTACTCCGGCACACCGAACGCTTCGGGCGCGGGGTCACGATCGCGGCCGACAACTCCCCCGGCCAGGTGGTGGTGTCCGGATCCGAAGCGGCGCTCGCCGCGTTCCACGAACACGTCGCGCGCGAGGACCTGGGGACGGCCATCCCGCTCGCGGTCAGCGGCCCCTTTCACTCTCCGCACATGGAGACGGCCCGCGTGGCGTTTCTCGACTACCTGCGGACCGTGCCCCTCGCGTCGCCGAAGTTACCCGTCATCGCCAACGTCACCGCGACCGAGTACCGCGACGAAGACATGATCGACGTGATGACGGACGTGCTCGCCCGACCCGTCCGTTGGGTGGACTCGGTGCGGTACGTGACGCGTCGGGGCCCGATGCTGTTCACCGAGCTCGGGGACGCGCACGTCGTCTCCCCCCTGATCCAGGACATCGTCACGGCATCCCCCGACTCCGTGACGCCACTTTCGAACCTCACGACCAGGCGGGTCTCTCCATGAGCGATCTTCGTCCACAGGTGCTCGTCGCGGGCGGTGGGCCGGGAGGATCGACCGCAGCCGCTCTGCTCGCCCGACAAGGGTTGGACGTCCTGCTGGTGGAGAAGGCGGTGATGCCGCGGTATCACATCGGCGAGTCTCTTCTCCCGTCCTGTCTCAAGATCTTCGATCTCCTCGGTTTGAGAGAGCGCATCGAAGGATACGGATTTCAGCGCAAGGACGGCGGGTATTTCGATTGGGCCGGCGAGGTGTGGGAGGTGGACTTCAGCACCCCCGCCAAACCGCTGTACGGGTTCCAGGTCATTCGCTCCGAGTTCGATCAGCTTCTGCTCGATCATGCGCGCGAGCAGGGGGTCACCGTCTGGGAAGGCACGGAGGTGCGGGATCTCGCCTTCGAGGACCGGCGCCCCGTGCGCGCGCGCTGCGAGACGTCGGATGGTGAGCGCCGGGACGTCTCCTTCGACACGCTCGTCGACGCGAGCGGTCGAGCCGGTCTCATGAGTCGGCGCTACCTGAAGAATCGTCGGTATCACGACGCGTTCATGAACGTCGCGGTCTGGGGCTACTGGCGAGACGCGAAACGGCTCTCGACGGGGCTCACCGGCGCCATCGCGACCTGCTCGATACCGCTGGGATGGACGTGGGCGATCCCCCTTCACGATGACACCCTCAGCGTCGGCGTCGTCCTTCATCGAGACCGCCTCAAGCAGCTACGGAAACATCAGTCGCTCGAAGCCATCTACGAGTCCGCGGTCGCGTCCAGCCGCGTCCTGACCCCGCTGCTCGAGGGCGCCGAGCTGACGGGCCCCCTCCGGAGCGAGACCGACTATTCCTATGCGGCGGAGACGTTCGCGGAACCCGGGTACTTTCTGGTGGGTGACGCCGCCTGCTTCCTCGACCCTCTCCTGTCGACCGGTGTCCACCTGGCGATGTTCAGCGCCCTGACGGCGGCGGCCGGGATCGCCAGCGTGCTCCGCGGCGAGGTCGAGGAAGAAGAAGCGACGACGTTTTACGATTCGACGTTTCGCCGCGCGTACCTCCGTATGCTGGTCGTCGTTTCGTCGTTCTACCAGACGCACGTGGAGAAGGACGTTCACTTCAAACGGGCACAGAGACTCTCCGCTCGCGACTATCAGGGTGAAGAGCTGATCGACGCGTTCATCAACATCGTGTCCGGCGTCGAGGATCTCTACGACGTGGAAGAGCTGCGCGCCGACCGACTCGTGGACGTCATGACACGGCTCTATGATGAGCACTACTCCTTCGTACGCCGACGCCAGGATTGGGAGGGGCTTCCTCTCGACGAGATCCAGCGCGGCATGGCGCGACTCCGCGTGGTGGACGACGTGCAGGAAGAGTTCTCCCTGACGCCTCGGACCGCGACGAACGGGCTGTACGTGGTCGAAGACCCCTTGGGGCTGGCGCGCGCCGGGCATCCCGTGACCGTCGCCACCAGCTCTCCGTGATTTCCGCGGCCCGCGAGGCGGCTCCGGTCGATACGCTCGGTGGCGCCGGGCCGGAGCTTCGGCTGGCGCGGGACGAGGTGCACGTCTGGCGGGCTCGCCTCGACCAACCGGCGGACACGAGAGCGGCGCTCTATCGGTCTCTCTCGTCGGACGAGCGCGCGCGTGGCGCGCGGCTCGTCTTCGACGTGCACCGCACGAGGTTTCTGACCGCCCGAGCGATCCAGCGACAGATTCTGTCTCGCTACCTGAAAACGCCCCCGGACCGTCTCGGCTTCGCGACGTCGAGGTACGGAAAGCCACGGATCGAGCGACCCGAGGATGCGCGCGACCTACGCTTCAACGCGTCCCGATCCGGTGACCTCGTGCTGCTCGCCGTCACACGCGAAAGCGAAGTCGGCGTGGACGTAGAAGCCGACCGACCGATCGACCGAGCGCTCCCGATCGCGCGACGGCACTTCTGCCCGGCCGAGCGGGACGCGCTGGAGCGCTGCCCCCCGGCGCTCAGGAATGTCGTCTTCCTTCGCTATTGGACCGGCAAGGAGGCCTATGTCAAAGGGGTCGGATACGGGCTGTCTCTCCCGCTCGACACCTTCGACACAGGGCTCGCGTCGGGACCGGGGCCCGCCCGCGCCGCCGGGCCGGGGCCGGGCGCACCGCCCTGGGACGTGCGCGTCATCGATGCCGGACGGGGGTACTTCGCCGCGCTCGCCGTCGAGAAGCGGTGTCGTCGAATCGTCTCGCTCAGTTGGACGCCCGATCTCGAACGGTCTGCACCCGATCGGTGAGCCAACGGTGCAACGGCGACAGCTCCGTCCAGACGCCCATCAACAGCTCGACCAAGCCCTCCGAGGTCGCCACCTCGGCCGGGTGATCCGTGTGCACGTACAGCGCCTTGTATAGGAGAAAACGACCTGCGGGCGCATCGGAAGCGAATCCGCTCGGATATCGCTTGTAGTGCTCCCCGCCGATGCCGTGTCCGAGAGCCTCGATCCCATCGACGAGCGCCACGAGCTCGGAACCGGTCTCGTCATCGGCGACGGCGCGTCGGTAGAACGCGAGCGTGTGCTTGTCGAACCCGTGGCACCCCGCCCCGATGCCGACGAAGTCCGGAGAGATCCGTGCGAAGAACCCGGAGACGGCCCCCCGTCGCGGCCCCTCCCAGAACCAAACGTCGACGTGGTCCTTGTAGGGCGCGTCCTTCCGCCCGAATCGGGTGTCACGGTTTATCCGGAAGATCGACCCGAGGATGCGCGGTTGCGCCTCCACATCCGGCGCGATGGCCCGCAGTCGGGGGCCGACCGCCTCGACGAGCCTCTTCGCCGGTTCGAGATAGTAGTCCTCGTACTCGCGTCGGTGCGCGGCGAACCACTCCTTCGAGTTGTTCTCACGGAGCGACGTCAGGAACGTCGCGGTCTCGTGCGGGAACCCGTGGAACGTCGTCGCATCGGCAGATCCGGGTGATGTGCTCATGGTCGAGCCTTTGTTGGAGAACGGCGGCGAACCCTGACTCTGAGCCCTTTGGAGGAGATGAGAAAGTACCGGAGGAGGGACTCGAGCCCTCGAGGGATTGCTCCCACCGGATTTCGAGGACCTGGGCGGGCAACGCTCTCTCTACTCATTAGTGTCTAAGGTGAGAGTCGGCAGGGGAGGGACCAGCACCCGGGAAGTTACACCATGACGGTCGCGCTCGAGCCGGTCGTGAGACGCAGTGAGCGACGCATGCGGGTCGGGCGGTATTTCGGCGAGACCCTCGGCGACCTTCGATACGGCGTCCGAGGTATCCGCAGGAGCCCGGCGTTCGCGGCCGTGGCCATCTTCACGCTCGGGCTCGCCATAGCTGCGAACACGTCGATCTTCAGCGTGGTGAACGCCGTACTTCTC
>JAKSCH010000144.1 GCA_022360695.1 Gemmatimonadota bacterium | reverse complement strand
CTTCTCCACCAGGGCTTCGAGACGCTCTACGTGTTCGACCACGAACGAGGTCGCGCGGGGCTGTGGCTGCTGGACCCCGGCGGGTCATCCCCTACGTGCTGCGGACGAGCCCGTTCCTCCCGGTGCTGCACGGGGTCTTCTCGCGCCGAGGGCTCCAGGTTGCGCACGCGGCCGCGGTCGCCGCCGACGGCGCCGCGGTCCTCTGGGATCGGTTCGAAGACCTGGCCGAACGATATCACGCCGGTCTCCAGATGTACGACGCGCTGGGTTCGTCGTGGCGGACCTCGACGCGGAGCGGCTCGCTCAAACGCCCTGCGGTCTGCTCAGAAAGCTGGTCGGCAGGGTGCGGAGGATGCGCCGCGGGTCCTCGGCACGCCCGTCCTGACGCAGGGTGATCGTCGCGTTTCAGCTCGTGGCTTCCCCCCCGGGCACGGTGTCTTCCGATCCCGCGATCCGGTCGGAGCGCGTGAGCACCACCGCCGCCGTGACGTTCGCCGTCACGTTCCCGAGCGTGATGAACATGTCGACGATCAGATCGAGCGCGATCAGGATCCCGATGCCCTCGATGGGAAGCCCGAGCGACATGAACACGGGCGTCATGATCAGCAGCCCTCCGCTCGGGATCCCGGGCGAGTAGAAGCTCAACAGCCCGACTGCGCCCGCGATCGCCATCACTTCCGGGAGCCCCAGCTCGATCCCGTACAACCGCGCGACGAAGAACGTCCCGGCGCCCCGACCGATCGGCGACGCCCACTTGAACGTCGCGACCGCGACCGGGATGACGACGCCGGCCACGCGCTCGCGAAGCCCGAGCGTCTCCGTCGCCGCCATCATCGCGGGAAGCGAGGCCAGCGACGATCGCGTGCTGAACCCGACCGCCTGCGCAGGGGCGAGCGCGCGCGCGAAGTCCGACGGTCGGACGCGACCGACGACGACGGCGAGCGGATACAAGCCGACCACGGCGAGCGCGATCAGACCCGAAGACACCAGGACGGAATAACCGAGCGCCCCGGCCGCCGAGGCCCCCATGCGAGCCGCCAGCGGGAGGACGAGCGCGAGCACGCCGATCGGCGCCACGAACAGGATCCACTCGATCAGGACGAACATCGCGTCCCGCACCGCCGCGAAGAACCGTACGAGCGCCTCCCGTCCGCCGCCCCCGATCCGCGTGATCGCGAAGGCGAACAACGCCGTGAAGATGATGAGCGGGAGCATCGCGCCATCGGCGGCCGCGGCGAGCGGGTTCGCGGGGATGAGATCGACGAGCCAGTCGCGGAAGGGGGGGAGCTCCACGCTGTTCACGTCCGCGCTCGATGAAGCGCGTAGGGTCGCGGCCGTCTCCGGGTCGATCGGGAAGAGCGCCAGCAGCGGGGGCGCCAACAGCGCGGTGAAGACGCACGCCGCGGCGACCATGCCCACGAACAGCAGGATCGTCCGTCCCCCCAGCTTGAGCATGGCGCCGCTCCGCTCCTCGCCGGCGATCGTCACGATCAGGAGCGACACGACGAGCGGGACCACGGTCATGCGGATCGCGTTCACCCACAGCGTGCCGATGGGCTCGACCACCCCGGGGATCGCGGCCAGCCAGCCATCGGTGGCACCGGAGAGCGCGATCCCCGCCACGAGCCCGATGACGAGCCCGGTGAGCACACGCGTCGTGAGCGACATCGCGGCTAGCGCCCGTCCGGCGTGCCGTAGGGATAGAGCTCGGAGAGATCGACGATCTCGTAGGGCAGGGCATCCAGGAACGTCGTCCCGACGAACGGCTCGGGCGCTTCCACGACGAAGCTCGTCTGCGCGTATCCCGTCTCATCGAACCCGCGTCGGAAGTGCGCGCGCGACTTCACGACGAACACGTCGTAGTCGTCGGGCTCGATCGGTCCGATCCGAAACAGCTCGGGGAAGATCACCTGCTCGTAGGTCGGGGTCAGGATGACGAGGTTGCCATCGCCGAACGCGACGGCCGCGATCCGGTCGTACGAGAAGCCTTCACCGAAGTAGACCAGCTCGCCCTGGATCCGGTGCGGCGTCCCACCGGAGGGCGTGAAGCCGCCGATCTCCATGTCGAACGCATCGCCGGCTGAGGCTCCGGCCTCCGACAGCGCGTCGAGCGTCGTCGGGCTGGTGATCGTGCCGTACAGCGCGCGCCGGACGCCCGCCGCCTCGAACGCCTCGAGGATGTGTGTCGCGTCACCCTGTCGATCCGAATAGTCGCCGACCGCCACCGGCATCTCACCGGCCGCGACCGCGCGGAGCGTGATCTGCGCGGCCTCGGCGGGGAGCGGGTAGGTCCCCGATGCGAACGCCTCGCGCACGCGCCAGATGTAGTCGGACATGTCGTCCGCGATGTGGTCGGCGAGCGCCTGGTCGCCGTTCGTCATGACCTGGACCGTGGCGCCGACATCGGGCACGTCCGACCACGGGTATCCGTAGAAGACGCTCACGTACGCGTCGTCTTCGCGATCTTCCCAGCGCCGCGCGCGCTCCATGATCGAAGCCGGGGGCCCCTGGCCCGTCCACTGGAACACGGTCGGCGTGATGATGCCGGGCTTCCGCGTCGCCGTCGTCGACGTGTACTCGCCGCGGGCGGCGAGGCGGAGGGCGCGTGCCGCGCGCTCACCCTGTCGATAGTCGTCGTAGTGGGGGAAGCGCTTCGTGACGAGCGAAAAGTCGGCCCACCGAAGGAACTCCTCGTCTTCGTTACCGTGCAGATCGAACGTGGCCGCGATCGGGACGTCGGGTCCGACGACTTCGCGTACGCGTCGCGCGATCTCGGCCTCGGGGCGGGGGACGTTGCGTACCGCCATCGCGCCGTGAAGCGCGAGGAACACGCCATCGACCGGCAGCGCCGCTCGGAGCTCCTCGATCTGGATCCCGAGGAAGTGCTCGAACGTCTCCTCCGCGTTCCACGGTCGCGAGGATCCACCGAACACGCCGATCGGTGAGGTGAGCGGCACGAGCTCGACATCGCCGAACTCCCGCGAACGGTCCGTGAAGCCGCCCAGGTAGCGGCCCGCCGACAACAGCTCGTCGCCGCTCAGCGCCGGGCTGAAGTCCGTCCAGTCCTCGACCTGCGTGTCCTCGCCCGGACAGAACGTGCACGTCTCGTGGCTGAACATGAGCACGGCAAAGCGGAGGGTGGGGTCCTCCGGCGCCGCGCACGAGGTGAGCGCCAGACTCAGACAGAGAACGCCGAGGGTGAGGGTCGGGACGCGTGGATTCATGAGGGCCTTTCGGTTCGGGTCCCCGAGACACCGCCCCTTGGTCTATCGCCGACGGGCGCTTCCGGGCAACACCGATGGACCCGGGGACCGTCGACCGAAGCGCGCGCCCTATTCGCCGACGAGGCGATCCGGGAACCGGCGCGCCCAGCCGACCGCTACGCTGGCCGTGACCGAGAGGAGCGCGGCGAACGCGTTGAACCCGAGGTCGATGGGATCGAATACGCGGTTCGGGAGGAACCACTGGATCCCCTCGTCGAGGGCCCCCGAGAGCGACGTGATCAAAATCGCGAGGACCGCGGGAACCCGCACGCTTCCGCCGGCCCGCCGCCGCTCGAGCAACGCCTGGTAGATGAAGACACCGACCAGACCGTACTCGAACAGGTGCGAGCGTTCTTCGAGCCCGGTCCGGAGAAACAACATCCCGTACGCGCCGATCACTGCCGCGTAGACCCAGAGCTCACGGCGCCCCGGCCGGCGCTCGAGACCGCTCCACCGGATCGCGGCCACGAGAACGACGAAGAGGTTGAAGAACGTCTGATCCAGCATCCGGCGCTGGCTGACGAGCTCGACGAGGATCCCGGAGAGCGGGAGCGTAGCCCAGATGGCGAGGACGGAGGCGGCCGCCCAGAGCCACAGACGTCGTTCGCGACGCGAGAGGAAACGGTCCATGCGCGAACGGTACCCAGAAATGTTGACGTTGTCAACATCGATGGGTCGACCGTAGTTGGACGGCCACCGGTTTCGAGCGGCTCCCGGGCCATCGTAGAATCGAAGGGTCCGCCGTCCGGTCGGATCCCATCACAGCTCGAGAAGGACCCGATGAAAAGAATCCGTTGGCTCGCGCTCGTACTCCCGTTCCTCGTCCCGCCGCAGCCCGTCGCCGCGCAAGACGGAAACGGAGGCGCGGCGTACGCGATGAACGGTGGCGAGACGCTGATGATCGCCCAGCCGGCCGTGAGCGCCGAGCGCATCGCGTTCGCGTACGCGGGCGATCTGTGGATCGCCGGGATCGACGGCAGCGCGCCGCGTCGGCTGACGTCGCACATCGGGACGGAGTTCAACCCGCGGTTCTCGCCCGACGGACAGTGGATCGCGTTCTCCGGGGAGTACGACGGCAACCTCGACGTGTTCCTCGTCCCCGCTGTGGGCGGCGTGCCGACCCGGCTCACCTGGCACCCCGCCGCGGATCTCGTGCAGGATTTCACGCCCGATGGATCCGCCGTCCTGTTCGCCTCGGGGCGAAACGCGTACACCGGTCGTCACCGTCAACTGTTCACGGTGTCCACGACGGGCGGCCACCCCGAGCAGCTCCCGATCCCGCACGCGTTCAAGGCGACGTACTCACCCGACGGATCCAAGATCGCCTATACGCCGCTCTACGAGGCGTTCACGCAGTGGAAGAACTACCGAGGCGGGACGACGTCGCGGATCTGGATCTACGACGTCGCGGATCACTCGGTCGAGGAGGTGCCGCAGCCCGAGGGACGGTCGAACGACACCGATCCGATGTGGATCGGCGACCGCGTGTACTTCCGCTCGGATCGCGACGGCGAGTTCAACATCTACGCGTTCGAGCCGGGGGCCGGCGACGTCGAGCGCTTGACCTCGCACGAAGACTTTCCGGTGCTCAACGCCTCGGCCGGCGCGGGTCGGATCGCGTACGAGCAAGCGGGTCGCGTCTGGCTCCTCGAACCGATGGGCGAGGCCGAGCCCGTCGGGATCCACATTGCCACCGATCTGACCGAGGTACGGCCTCGCTACGCGAGCGGTCGCTCGTTCATACGCAACGCGACGCTCTCGCCCTCCGGCGCCCGGGCCGCGTTCGAGTTCCGCGGCGAGATCGTGACCGCGCCGCGCGAGGAGGGCGATGTCCGCAACATCACGGGATCGACCGATGCGCACGAGCGCGAGCCCGCGTGGTCGCCCGATGGCGCCTCGATCGCCTACTTCTCCGACGCCTCGGGCGAGTACGAGCTCGTCGTCCAGGGTCAGGACGGGAGCGGCGAGCCCCGGCGCTACGCGCTCGACGGCGCCGGCTTCTACGAGAACCCACGCTGGTCACCGGACGGGACGAAGCTGAGCTATACGGACAACTCGCGGTCCATCTTCTGGATCGACCTGGCGTCCGGCGAGACGCACCGCGTCGACGGCGACATCCTCTACGGGCCGTTGCCCCCGCCGCCGCACACCTGGTCGCCCGACTCGCGCTGGCTCGTCTACGCGCGGAACAACGAGACGAATATCCACACGGTGTACGCGCACCTGCTCGAGACCGGCGAGACGCGGGCGATCACCGATGGGTTGAGCGAGGTGTCCGAGGCTGTCTTCGATGCGAGCGGGAAGTACTTGTATCTCGCTTCCTCCACCGATGCCGGACCGGTCGTCCAGTGGTTCGCGCAGTCGAACAACGACTTCCGGATGACGAACGCCTTGTACCTGGTCGTGCTCGAGTCGGGGACCCCCTCGCCGCTCGCGAAGGAGAGCGATGAGGAGGCCATCGAAGAAGGCGATTCGGATGCGGAGACGGATGGCGAGGACTCCGACGACGTCCAGGTACGGATCGATTTCGAGGGGCTGGATCAGAGGATCCTGGCGCTCCCGCTACCCGAGGCCGGGTACGCGAGCCTCCAGGCGGGAGCCGAGGGACAGCTCTTCTACATCCGCTCCGACGTCGCGAGCGGGTTCGGCGGAGGCGGTGGGAACGCGAGCCTTCGTCGATTCGACCTCGATGCGCGCGAAGAGAGCACGCTCGTAGACGGCGCGTTCGGCTTCATGCTCTCGGCCGACGACAAGAGCGTCCTCTACGCGACGAACGCGGGCTGGTTCATCGGCGACGCGGGCAGGTCCGATATCGGGGGCGGGGCGGATCGACTCGCCGCCGACGACATCGAGGTCCGGATCGACCCGCGCGCGGAGTGGGCGCAGATCTACGACGAGGCGTGGCGCATCAACCGAGACTTCTTCTACGACCCCAACATGCACGGCGCCGACTGGCCGGCGCTCAAGGAGAAGTACGAAGTCTTCCTGCCGCACCTGGCGACGCGTGCCGATCTCAACCGGCTGCTCCAGTGGCTCCATTCCGAGCTGGCGGTCGGTCACCACCGCGGTGGGGGCGGGGACTTCCTGCACGACGCCGAGGATGTGCCCGGTGGCCTGCTCGGCGCGGACTACGAGGTGGTCGGCGATCGCTACCGGTTCGCCAAGGTCTACGGCGGGCTCAACTGGAACCCGAACCTGCGCTCGCCGCTCACCGAGCCCGGTGTCGAAGTCCAGGCCGGCGAGTATCTGCTCGCGGTGAACGGCGTCGAGCTCCGCGCGCCCGAGAACCTCTACAGCCGGTTCGAGAACACGTCCGGAAAGATCGTCGAGATCACGGTGGGGCCGTCGCCCGACGGCGTCGGCGCGCGGACCGTGGACGTCGTTCCGGTCGGGAACGAGGGGACGCTCCGAAACCGAGACTGGGTCGAGGGCAATCTGGCGCGCGTGACCGAAGCCACCGACGGACGCGTCGCGTACGTCTACGTCCCCAACACGGCGGGCGCGGGTCACGAGTACTTCAAGCGCTACTTCTTCCCGCAGACGAATCGCGAAGCGATCATCATCGACGAGCGCCACAACGGCGGCGGTCAGATCGCCGATTACTACATCAACATCCTGAGACGACCGTACATGTCGCATTGGGCGATGCGGTACGGAGAGGATCTGATCACGCCGCAGGGCGCGATCCCGGGTCCGAAGGTGATGCTGATCGATGAGACCGCCGGCTCGGGTGGCGACATGCTGCCCTGGATGTTCCGGAAGCTCGAGATGGGCACGTTGATCGGTCGCCGGACCTGGGGTGGGCTCGTCGGGGTGCTCGGGTTCCCGGTCCTCATGGACGGTGGTGTGATCACCGCGCCCAACCTGGCGATCTGGACCGAGGACGGCTTTATCGTCGAGAACGTCGGGGTCCCACCCGACATCGAGGTCGAGCAGTGGCCGGCGGAAATCATCGAAGGGCGCGATCCACAGCTCGAGCGCGCGATCGAAGTCGTGATGGAGCAGCTCGAAGCGTCACCGGTGGATCGTCCCACGCGACCGAGCTTCCCGATCCGCGTCCGAAGGCCGTAGTCGATCGCGGGCGGCTCCGCCGCGAGGGGTCAGTCGTCGGTTTCCTCGCGTGGGGCCGCCTCGAGCAGAGCTTGGGCACGACCGGCGATGTGGTCCATCTGATCGCCCACCTGGTCGGTCCACTTCGGGAGCAGCATCCGGGTCCCGACCAACGCGCCGGCCCCCGCCAGCGCGAACAACGTCGGGATCACCAGCGCGCCCCCCGTGCGATCCGCCGCGATCATGACGATGAAGAAGAAGAGCGCCATCCCGATCCCCACGAATCCCATCGACATGGCTCCGGCGGCGCCGTCGCTCTCGGCACCCAGTCGCAGTCGGTGACCGGCCTCCGTCTCCTCCAGGACGGCGTGGAGCTTCCCGTGCGACCACTCGCGGACGCCGCCCTCGGCCGAGACCTCCCCCTTCTCGCCGAACGTCTCGCGGAGCTCGGCGACCAGGAACTGCCACTCGCGATCGGTGGCCTCGCGCGGCAGGTCGACGATGCGTCCGACGGTTACGGGCACGCCGAGAAGCGTGCGCGCCGGGACCGAGCCCGGCCGTCCATCGAGGGTCGCGGCCGCTTGCGCCACGCGCTCGGGCGACACGCCGATCTCTCGTCCGACCTCCTGGAGCTCGGCGAGGGTCAGGCCTTCCTGCTGCGACAAGGCGGGAAGCGCGGCTTCGCCCTCGCTCGTCGCGAGCGAGAAGATCTCGCCGACTTCGTCCTCTCCGTATCTACGCTCGTCCGCCATCCCGCGAATCTGTGCGCCTTCGCCCCCGGGCGCGAACCCGCGAAAGGCGCACTGCCACGACCACGTGAAGGAGCGCCGACGCCCGTTACCTACACGTGGCGGTCACTACGCACGAGCGAGGCGGTCGCGGGTCGCCGTCGGCCGCGCCGCTTTTGTCGAAGATGGGTGTCAACACGTACGTGCCGGTCAGGACCAGCGCGGCGAGCCCGCCGGCGAAGAACCCTACCGTACGCGGCACCGATACGCCCTGCACCTCGACTTCGCGGACGTCGCGGAGGGCGACGCGGGGTCGATCGAACCGAGAATCGCGTCGATCGCCGATGTTTCGCCAACCCGCGACGATCGTGTCATCGACGACGCGCGGGGACTCGAGCTCGTACCGCGCGCCATCGGTCGTGCCGATGCGGACGATGATCGACGAGTCGCCCGCCACGACCGTTCGAAACGGTTCCTCGGCCAGCGTCCACGAGTGACAGGCGGAGACGGCGACGCCAGCGAGAAGCGCCGCGGCCCATCGTCCTCGCCCCCGTGGGCTTGCGCTCACCCGGATACTCCGGCGAGACGCTTGCACCGCGCGTCGGAGAACTGAACGAGGTTCCCCTCGAGACGCGTCAGGATCGGCCGGGCCCCGTCATCGCGCCACGAAGCTCGGAGGTCATCGACCGCGTGTCCGCCGCGTCGACGAGCCTGCTCGAAGAAGTCCTCGATCGTCGACCGAGTGTCCGTTCCCACGCCGACGCGACGCACCGTGATGCTGCCGAGCAGCACTACGGAACAGTCGGTGAAGTCGACGCACCGCGCGACCGATGGCGCGAGGAGCTCGGGACAGCGCCCGCTCCCGTCCATGACGATCGGAAACGCTTTCTCCCTGTCCTCGTCCTCATCCGAAGACAACGAGATCGGGAGATCGAGCTGCGCCATCTCGTCCGCGACCCGAATCGCCTCCTCCGTGCCCTCCCGATCGCCGAACATCGCTTTGGCGAACACGATCACGTCGCGCGGGACACCGCAGACCACGTACACGCCATCCACACGAACCTCGGTCTCGACGACCTCGCGCTCGTCCTCGGTTTCCCACCACACTTCCACCTGGGCGCCCGCGATCGGAAGTCCCGGTAATTCCGGATCCTGAACGGCCCCGAACAGGACGGAGCGATCGGTCGCCAGATCGGGACAGACGTCTTGCGACTGTGCCGTTAGAGGCATCCACGCAACACATAAGAGGGCTGCACTGAGGGCGGGTGAGGTGGTGGTTCTCATGGATCCTCCGATGCTTTCGCTGAGATCGGTCGCGGCTCTGTCGAACGGCCGGCGTCAACGAAGCATGCGGCATGCCGGGGGGCGGCTGCGCGCGATGCGGCGCGTCAGTCACGTGTCGAAAAGGACGTCTGTAGCGGAGATCGGCCGGGAAGCCTAGAGACCACGTACGAGGCATCTACGGCAGACGTAAGCGGGGCGGTCCAGTCGACCGCGTTGCTGCGAGACGGTCCGCCGGGTCGCTGGCCCGCTCGGCGTGGGCCAGCGACCGACGGCCTGCCTACCTACCGGCTCGAGCTCGCGAACGCGCGGGCTTCAGCCAGACCGGGCCGCGTCGACGACGCTTCCCCGACCGTCTCGATCAGCCGCGCGTAGTAGTGATCGGCCTCTCGGTCGTCGCCCATCGCGCGGGCGGCTCGGGCGGCGCCGAGCAGGCTGTTGAACCGCCGTGGCCACACCGCGAGCGAGCGCTCGTACGCGCCGAACGCCTCGTCCCAGCGCTCCGCCTCGGCGAGGATGTCACCGAGCGCCTCGTACGCCGGTAGTAGCGCGCCAGGCGTGATCGGGTGCTTCTGCACCGTCCCCTCGAGCTTGCCCGCCGACCGCGCCAGCTCGATCGCGGACTCCATGTCACCTCTCGCTACGGAGAGGCGCGCGGCCAAGATGCGGCGGTCGATCTCGATGTAGTCCGCGAACGCGCGCTCGCCGGCGGCTTGGGCCGCATCCCGCAGTTCGGCCATCTCGGCCTCCGCGCGTCCGGCCTCTTGGACGTCGCCCGTCCGGATGGCGCCGAGCCCCCGAGCGAACCAGCTGATCGACTGCGGCCATGGGAAGCGATCCCATTCGACCGACGCGACGGCATGCGGATCGATCGCGGCGGCTTCGTCCCACGCCTGGCGCTCGATCGCGTAGCGCGCGGGCATCGCGGCCAGGTGGAAGGCCGATGCGAACCCCGGCTGGTAGGACGTCGCGTTCTCATCCGCCTCGCGCAGGACCGCCAGCGCGCGCTCGTCGTCGCCGCGCTGCAAGTGCGCGTAGACCATGTAGTCGAGCGCATGCGCATGGTGGAGCGACACGTGGTCGCCGGCGGGGAACTCGAGCGCCGCGTCCGCCGACCGGCGGTTCCACATGATCGTCTCGGGCCACTCCCCGAGCCGGATGAAGATGTGCGTCGGCATGTGGAGCGCGTGGGGCACCTGCGGCGCGATGTCGTCGTAGCTCCGGACGATGTCGAGCGACTCGTCCTCGCGGCCCTCGAAGTCGTCCGCGTGGATCGTGTAGTGGACTGCGCCCGGGTGCGCGGGTCGCTGCGCGTAGACGCCCAGCAGGACCTCGGCCGCGCGCGCCTGGTATTCGAGTCGATCCTCGGCGGTCTGGCCGGCCGCGAGTCGGGACAGTGCGTAGAACGCCGCGGTCTCGATGTCGTCCGGGCGCTGTTCGTACGCGCGCTCCATCCCCTCCGCCCAGCGCGCGATCCGCGTCCAATAGTCGGCCGTCTCGGGATCGCGGTAGAACGCCTCGGCCGCGGCGAGCAGGGCGCGCTCTCGCTCGGTGCCTGGTGCCAGCGACCTCGCGCGTTGCGTCTCGTCCCAGCCGCGCTGGAGGGCATCGGGCGACGGCCGATCGGGCCACAGCGGGTGGAACAGCGTCATCGCGATCCCCCAGTGCGCCATCGCGCACGATGGCGCGCGCTCGGCGATCGACTCGAACGTCCGCCGCGACTCCACGTACTGCATGTGGTGGAGCAGGGCGACGGCCCGATCGAAATCGGGACGCACGTCCTCGGCGCACGATACGTCGAAGGCCACGGTCCCCATCGCGGGGTGTCCGCCTTCTTGGGCGGTCGCGGGCGAGATGGCCAGAGCCGCGGCCATGCCACAGAACAGGGTCGACTTCCGGATTCTATGCACGATCATCCTCCAAGCGGATACGGGTTCGATCTCGCCGTACGCATCGAATACAGATTCCTCCAGGCTCGCGGCTCACCGCGCGCTCGGGCCGGCCGTCGGGTCCCACGGCGGGTTCGGACGCGAGCACCGGTCGCGACGGCGTCCCGCACGTGCCCGTGTCCGTGTGCCCTCGCCGCCGCCGGTCAGATCTCGAGCGTCTTGTCGAGCACGTAGAGCTGCGCCGTTTCCCGCTTCACCCCGTCCGCCTTCATCGCCTCGGCGGTCGCGTCGGACTCGAAGACCTCCATGAACACATCGAAGTCCTGGGGCTCGAAGCAAACGGCGACCTGGTCGCCCGTGATCGCGAACTCGACGGGCTCGGTGACGGTCTGCTCCCGGAAGAGATCGGCGTGCGTCCGGAACCCGGCTTCCCAGCTCTCCGGATCTTCGACCTGGGCGGTGACGATGACTCGCTTGGGCATCGTGACTCCTTCGATTCTAGGGTGATGTGGAGAGTCGCACGGTGGCTTCACCGGCGGAAACGCGCTCCCCGGGCGGAGCGGCCACTCGGCGACCGCTCCAGACTGAAGATCTCGTCGTTGGTCGAGGTAGAACAGACGTCACGCGTAACCGTGCGTTCGGCACTGTGTGCGCACTGCGCGACGGACCACGCTGGAACGCCGGTCGGAGACCGACCACCTTGTCGGACGGCCGGTCGAGGCGATTCGTTCGCCCGCGCTTCGTGGGCGACCCCAGTGCGCCGAGGAGGTGGACATCTCCGAATCCAACGCTCTCCAGGTAGCGCTCCGCGATCGCTACGCGTTCGAGGGCGTCGTGGGCGAGGGCGGCATGGGGACCGTGTATCGGGCGCGGGACCGGAAGCACGGTCGGCAGGTCGCCATCAAGACGATACGTCGAGAGCTCGCGAGCGATGATGTGCGGAAGCGATTCGAGCGCGAGATCGCGATCACCGCGCACCTCCAGCACCCCAACATCGTACCGCTCCTCGACTCCGGTGCTCGCGGCGAGGATCTGTTCTACGTGATGCCGTTCATCGAGGGCGAGTCGCTGGCCGAGCGGCTGACCCGCTGTGGCCCGATGGATCCCGACGAGGCGATCGCCATCGGCGCCGTCGCGTGCGAGGCGGTTCACTACGCGCACGGGCAAGGCGTGATCCACCGCGATCTCAAGCCCGCGAACATCCTGCTCACCTCGGGCTCGGCACAGGTCACGGACTTCGGCATCGGCAAGGTGCTCGGTGTCCTTCCGGACTCCGCGATCACGACCACGGGCGGCGCCGTGGGGAGCTTGAGCTATATGGCTCCGGAACAGCTCCGAGGCGTAGCGGTCCCCCAGAGCGACGTCTACAGCTTGGGCGTAGTACTCTATGAATCCGTCACGGGGCGGGGTTGGCTGCGCGAGACGCAGCGACCCGATCCGGACTGGCGCGGGGTGCCCCCGCGTCTGCGGACCGTCCTAGAGCGTGCCCTCTCCACCGATCCGGACCAGCGGTGGCCGAGCGCGCGCGCGTTCGGTGAAGCGCTGTCGGCGAGCATCCGTCCGCCGCGACCCTCGCGGAAGTGGGTCGCCGTCGTCGCGACCCTCCTGCTCGCGGTAGGCGGGGTCGTCGGATGGGGCCTCTACCGTGCGGACCGCGCGCGGTGGGCGAGCGAGATCGCGCGCCCGAGAATCCAGGAGCTTCTCGCGCTCGGTCGCCACGCTGAGGCGCTCGCCCTCGCCGAGCGCGCCGAGCCCCAGCTCGCGGACGACAGCGTGTTCGGCACGTTGTGGCCCCGGATCGCGCGCCGCGCGACGATCGATACCGACCCGCCCGGCGCGTTCGTGGCGATCGCGCCCGTCGCGCGGCCCACGGCATCGGAGGCGCGCATCGACGTCGCCGAGGCCTGGCGCGAGCTCGGTCCGGGGCCCGTGGAGATCGAGCGGCTCGCGATCGGATCGTACCGTCTACGGGCCTGGGCCGCGGGTCGCGACACGGTCGAGTCGATCCTCTGGAACCGCGATCGCGGCGGTGACGAGTCGCCGAGCTGGCGGATCCGCCTGCCCCCCGCGGGCGCGACGCCGGCCGGGATGGTCCGCGTGCCACCGAGACGACTCGCGGCCCGGCTGGTCACGCACCCCGACATCATCGACCCGACCCCCGGCGCCGGGCTCGACCCGTCCTACTACCTGAGCCGAACCGAGGTGACGAACCGGGCGTACAAGGCGTTCGTCGACGCCGGCGCCTACGCGGACCCCGCCCACTGGACCTCGGCCTTCGCGGGTCTCGAGCCGGAACGCCAGCGCGCGCTGCTCGCGACGTTCGTCGATCGCAGCGGCCGGCCCGGCCCGGCCACCTGGACGGGCGGCACCTACCCGGAGGGGAAAGGGGACCACCCCGTCGGCGGCGTGAGCTGGTACGAGGCGGTTGCGTACGCCCGGTTCGTCGGCGCACGACTGCCCACGCTGTTCCACTGGCAGGGGGCGGCGCAGTCGGCCGGGTTCGACATGGCGGGCTTCGGCAACTACCGAGGGGACGGTTCGCTCCCGGTCGGCTCGACGCCGTTCGGGCCGTGGGGCGTCCGCGATCTCGCGGGGAACGTCCGCGAGTGGGTGTGGAATCAGATGGGCGATGCGCGCTACATCCTCGGAGGCGCGTGGACGGACCCCTACTACATGTACCACCAGGGCGCGGTGGCGCCGCCCGAGGACCGATCTCCGACCAACGGCATCCGACTCGCCGACTACGCAGACGCGACGGCCGCCGACCTCGCGCCGTTCCAGGCGCCGATCGACGCGGCGTCCAGCGCCGTCGCGTGGGGCTCGGATCCGGTCCCCGACGAGGTGTTCCGCGCGCTCCGCGCGCAGTATGATTACGACCCGACCGATCTCGCCGTCGCGGAGGACTCGATCCACGACGACTCGCCGTACTGGCGACGCGAGTTCGTCTCGTTCGACGCCGCGTACGAAGGTGAGCGCGTCCCCGGGCAGCTCTTCCTCCCCAAGAACGCGAAGCCCCCGTATCAGACGCTGTTGTTCTTCCCGGGTGCCGCGTCGATGCGCGTCACGTCGAGCGCGCGACTCGACTCCGAAGACCTCATCGACGCGCTCGTGAAGTCGGGACGCGCCGTGCTCCACCCCATCTACAAAGACACGTACG
>JAKSCH010000366.1 GCA_022360695.1 Gemmatimonadota bacterium | reverse complement strand
TGCGCATTGCAGGCATGCATGCAGGGCTACGAGGTCGTGCGGCTCGAGGACGTCGTCCACGACGCGGACATCTTCATCACCGCCACCGGCAACTTCAACATCATCACCGCCGATCACATGTCGCGCATGAAGGACAAGGCGATCGTCGGCAACATCGGTCACTTCGACAACGAGATCGACATGGCCGGCATGGCCAAGGTGCCGGGGATCAAGAAGGTCAACCTGAAGAACCCCGCCGAGCACGGCAACCAGGTCGACCACTGGATCTTCCCCGACGGCCACGGCGTGATCGTGTTGGCCGAGGGTCGTCTGCTGAACCTCGGCTGCGCGACCGGTCACCCGAGCTTCGTGATGAGCAACAGCTTCACGAACCAGGTGCTCGCCCAGATCGAGCTCGCGCAGCGGAACGACCAGTACGAGAAGAAGGTCTACATGCTGCCCAAGCACCTCGATGAGAAGGTCGCCCGGCTACACCTCGATCACCTCGGGGCCAAGCTGACGCCGCTCACCGAGGAGCAGGCGGACTACATTGGAGTTCCGATCGACGGGCCCTACAAGCCGGATCATTACCGCTACTAGACCGATTCGGGCGGTCGCCGGGCCCTCGAGCGCCCGGCGGTGCGTCCGCGTAAGCTGGAGGCGGAGATGCTCACAACGAAGTGAGGGGCCGATGTGTCAAATCCGGTGGCTCCTTGCTACCGAGCCGATCCCCTCGACAGCTTCAGCGGATGCAAACGGACACGACCTCGACACACGTGGCGAAAAAGGTCACGACCCTCGCGATCGGCGCCGTCTTGGCGGGCTGCGCCGGGACACCGGCCCCGGAGACGCCGAACGACCCGGGCGGCGCTCCGTCCGCCGAGGCGACCCTCGTGTCGTTCAACGAGGAACAGGTCGCACGCGGTTACGAAGGGTTCCGCACCATGTGCGGAGAATGCCATTCCACGGGCGAGTTCCGGGGCCGCAACTTCCAATTCCGTTGGCGACGGCAAACGGCCTGGGATTTCTATCGCGAAGTCACCACGACCATGCCCGAGAACGCTCCGGGAGCCCTCACGGATCAGGAATACGTCGACATCGTGGCGTATATTCTGGAGCTGAACGGGTTCGAGCCGGGCGAGTCGGAGCTTCCCGCCACCGAGGCGGCCTTGGATCACTTCGTCATGGACAGCGCGGGCAAGCCCTGAGCCTCGGCCGCGAGCGGACGAGACGGCGTACGGAGGTGGGAGCCACGTGATCGACCGGAGGGACTTCGTCAAGACGACGACGGTGGGCGTGGGCGCTTCGCTCGCCGCCGTCTCACCGCTCGGCGGCACGCCCCCGGCCCCGCGGTCGACTCCGGTTCGGCGGGGGTCGGGACAGCAGCCCGATGTAGCGGTCATCGGTGCCGGGACGTTCGGCATGTGGACCGCGCTCAACCTGGTCCGACTCGGGGCGTCCGTGACCGTGGTCGACATCTACGGCCCCGGCAACTCGCGCTCGACGTCGGGCGGCGAGACGCGTGGCGTACGCTCGTCGTACGGCGACCGACCCCATGGCTTCCTGTGGGCGAGTTGGGCCAACGAAGCGATCCAGCGCTGGCTCCAGTGGGATGAGGAGGGGGCGGACCTGCTGCTTCCCAAGCTCTTCTTCCAGACCGGCGATCTCATCCTCCGCGAGGAGATGGAGCCCTACCTGGAAGACACGATGGCGCATTGGGACGCCCTCGGCGTCGAGTACGAGCAGCTGGATCCGGACGAGATCCGACGACGCTGGCCGTGGATTCGTACCGACGGGATCACCACGGCGCTCTACGAGCCGCAAGCCGGTGTCGTCCGCGCGCGGCGGGCCATCGAGTCCGTGGCCCAGCGGTTCGTCGCCGAGGGGGGCGAGCTCGCCTACGCGCGCGCCGCGCTCGGCGATCGCGTCGGCGGGAGCCTCTCGAGCATCTCGCTGGACGACGACGATTCGCTTTCGGCCTCGACCTACATCTTTGCCGTGGGGCCGTGGTTCCCGAAGGTGTTCCCGGACCTGATGGGGAACCGGCTCCGGATCCCCGTCGGGAACGTCTTCTACTTCGCGGTCCCCGACGAGCGCTTCATGTTTCCGAACATGCCGAGTTACGGCGTGCCGGGGTGCACGGGGTGGCCGGCGCTGGGCCGGGACCACCGCGGGTTTCGGGTCCGCACCGGGGGTCAGCCCGGGGATGACCCGGATACGAGCGACCGCTGGGTCCCCCCGGAGGCGCACGAACGACCCCGGGCGATCCTGGAGCAGTACTTTCCCGATCTGGTGGGAGCGCCCGTGTCCGAGACGCGCGCCTGTCACTACGAGTTCGGGCCTGGCGGCCAGTTTCTCGTCGACACGCACCCCGAGCTCGACAACGTCTGGCTCGCCGGGAGCGGGAGCGCGGAAGCGTTCAAGCAGGGACCGATCCTCGGCGAGTACATCGCGAAGCGGGTCCTGGGCATCGAGGACGACCCGGAGTTGGCGACCGAGTTCGCGCTCCCCGAGGAGGAGTTCGAGGAGGACTCGTTCACGACCCGCCAACCGCCCGACCCGCTCTGATCGAGAGACATCTCCAAGCAGGAGGAGCACCCTATGATCGACCGTACGCGGTCCGTCGCGCTGGCGCTCGCCGTGGGTCTCACGGCCTGTGGCGGCTCGACCGGTGAAGCGGCCGAGTCACCCGGCATGGAAGACGTCGCGGCCACCATGGCGATGGAAGCGCGGGCGCGTATCGGCGACTCCGAGGCCGGGCAGACGCTGCTCCGCGCCATCGATGCGGCGGGGGGGCTCGAAACGTGGTACGCGACACCGACGAGCGCGTACGCCTGGGAGTACGGGAACGTAGGCGGGGACATCCAGTTCAAGAGCTATCTCGTCGCGGACAACCACTCGCGGCGGATGTATCACGACCTGCAAACCCTCGGTGCGTACGGCGACCCGCAGGAGATCGACGCCCGGTTCGCTTGGGACGGAACCGATGCCTGGATCTGGCCCGCCGATGTCGACGGCGTGAACCCGCGGTTCTGGGCGTCGACCGGTTACTACTTCTCGAGCATCCCGTTCGTGCTGGCCGACCCGGGCGTGGTCCTGGAGTCCCTGCCCGACGAGGAGCTCGACGGCGTGATGTACGACATGGTCCGGGCCGGCTATGAGGAGGGGGTCGGGGACGCCTCGGACACGTACACGCTCTACGTCGACAAGGAGAGCGGTCGTGTCCGTGCGATCCGTTACACGGTGACGTTCGGCGGCCGGCCCGCGAGCGGCGAGAATCTCTTCTACTACGACGACTACACGACGGTCGATGGCCTTACGGTACCCACCCGTTTCCGCGGCTTCCCGTTCGCCGACGGTGAGAAGGGGGAGCTCCGCAACGAAGCCTGGGTGACGGACATCTCGTTCCGCCAGCCCTTCGATGAGGCGATGTTGGCGATACCGGAGGGAGGTCGGATCCAGCCGATGCCCGGCGGCAATTGATCGGAGCCGAGCGACAGGCCCGCGGCGGTGCCGGTCCGGCCCTCCCGCTGTGCCTCGCGGCGACCCTGTCCGCGTGCGCCGGCGCGCTCGAGCTCACGCCGTCCGATCATGCGACGGTCCTCTCGGGACTGAGTCTCGAGGCACCGCACCCCGCGCGCCCCGGATCCTACGAGGTAGCTCGGCTCTTCTACGGGAGCGGCACGGACGAGAACCGTCCGGAATACCGCGACTCCGTGACCATCACGACGGATCCGGTCGACGCCTCGAAGCTCGTGGATCTGGGGGACGCGGCGGACTCCCGGAACGGCTACTGGGGCTTCACGCCCGAAGCGTTTCCGATCAACGGGCGCGTTTGGTATCCGGAGGGGGAGGGCCCCTTCCCTCTCGTGCTGATCGTACACGGCAACCACGACATGAAGGACTTCTCCGACCCGGGGTACGGGTACCTCGGAGAGCTGCTCGCGAGTCGCGGATACATCTTCGTGTCGGTCGACATGAACTTCATCAACGGCGGGATCCGCGGAGAGAACGACGGACGGGGGTGGCTGCTGCTCAAGCATCTCGACGCGTGGGATGAGTTCAACGCGGACGAAGACAACCCCTTCTTCGGGAAAGCCGATCTGGACCGGGTCGCCCTGATCGGCCATTCGCGAGGCGGCGAGGCCGTCGGACACGCGGCCACCTTCAACCGCTTGACCCGCTACCCCGACGATGCGTCCGTTTCGTTCGACTTCGGCTACGGCATCCGATCGATCATCGCGATCGCGCCGGTCGATGGTCAGTACCTGCCGACGGGCCGGCTCGTGCCCGTCGAGAATATCAACTACATGGTCTTCCATGGCTCGCACGACGGTGACGTGACGAGCTTCCACGGTCTTCGGCTCTACAATCGCCTCGACTTCAACGATGGCGAGGAGTACTTCAAGACCGCGATCTACATGTATCGCGCGAACCACGGCCAATGGAACACGGTCTGGGGCAACAAGGACTTCGGGCCGAGAAGCGCGCGCATGCTCGATCTGCGCGGCTTGATCGACGGCGAGGGCCAACGGGAGTTCGGCGCCATCTACATCTCCGCGTTCCTCGAGACCACGCTTCGGGACGACGACTCGTACCTGCCGATGTTCCGCGATCATCGGGCGATCGGGGCGTGGCTACCCGAGACGATGTACATAACGCGGTTCGAGTCGAGCGACTTTCGACCGCTGGCGACCTTCGAGGAAGACGTGGACGTCACCACCGGCACGGTCCCCGGCGTGACGCTCGTCGGCGACTCCCTCGGGACGTGGCGCGAGAACCTGCTCGACCTGCGATCGCGCAACCGACCGACGACCTCGAACTCGCAAGAGAGCAACGCCGTTTGGCTGGGCTGGAACAATCGAGTCGAAGGAGCCGCGGACTCCGTCGCGCCGCCGGCCGCGTATCGTGTTTCACTCCCCGCCGGTCTCGTGACCGAGTGGGGCGTTACCAGCTCCTCGCGTCTCGACCTCCTTCTCGCCGCGCTCGATCAGAAGCCGGGGCCGCGGAAACCGGCGGACGAAGCGGAGGGACAGGACGAGTCCGAAAATGCGTCGTCGGATCCGCGCTCGTCCGGATCGAGGGACGAGGACGACGCCGAGGATGAGGACGAGCCCACCGACCTGTCCGTCGAGATCGTCGACGCGGGGGGTCGAACGGGTCGCGTGACGCTGTCCGCCTACGGACCGGTCCGGAAACCGCTCGAAATCGTCGTGCGACGTCGGAACGATGCGGAGTCGTTCGACAACCAGTGGGAGCTCGTGCTTCAGTCGTTCTCGATTCCCCTCGCCGACTTCACGAGCGATAACGGGGCGCTCGACGTGAGCTCGTTGCGAGAGATTCGTTTCGTGTTCGATCGAGCCGCCGCCGGGACCGTGGTGCTGGACGACGTGGGGTTCTCCGGGCTCTCTGCGGCGCGTTCGGAGACACCGCCCCAGGGGGCTGCTCGACAGCCCCTGTGACACGCCGTCGGCGACGCGCTAGCGGCTAGCGCCAGCGGATCCCGAATCGATGACCGCTGCCGTCCCCATCGAACGGCTGAAACGCGTACTCGAACGTGATCGAGTCCGAGGTGAAGGCCGCGCCGAAGGCGAAGGGGCTTCGTTCGTCCTCGATGACGCGTTGCGCACCGGCCCGTAGACGAAACGTGTACCCTTGCACCGGCCAGTAGGAGACCTCGAGCCCCCCGGCGGGCACGACTTCCCCGTCCCGGCGCACCATCAGCTGGCCGGTCAGGAACATGTCGAGCTCCCCCACCTCGAACTGCTCGGTCGTGGCACCCAGCGCGAGCTGAGTCGGCATCTCGAGCGAGGTCCGAGTCGCGCCGGTCGGGATACCCAGGTCGGAGCCGAGGTTGCGGGCCGTCAGGGCGACGGCGATCGGGCCCAGATCCCTCCCCACGCCGACATCGAACAGGAGCCCACGATCCGAGGCGTTGTCGAAGGACTGCTCGACGTACTTGAACGCGACGCCGTTCTCGAGCCCGAACCGTCGCAGGCTGAACCCGAGGGTCGCCACTAGCTGGCCGACGCCGATGTCGCCCGGCGTGAGGGCCGCGCTCTGGAAGTCCGGCGGCCCGACGACGGCATCCGCATCGTGTCGCATGTACTGCACGCCCACGCCGATCCCGCCGTCATCGTCGGACGTCACGGCCGCGACACCGACGAGGGTGCCCTCACCGCCGAACCGCTGAAGACCCAATGAAGCGCCGCTCGCCGACCGCAGAAACGCGGGGGCGTAGAAGAGCAGGTTGGCGTCGCGTCCCCGCAGGTTCGGCGCGTTTCCGAAGGCCATCGCCTCCGCCGCGGCGGGGGCCTCGAGCACCGACCCCGCGTTTTGAGCGATGCCGCGATCGGGGGTCGCGACGCTGCATACGAGCCCCGCCCCCAGGGCCATGAAGAACGCTCGACCCATGCTCGAGCGCCGACTCAAGAGCTGCCCCACAAGCCCTCCTCCTTCACGAACGCGTGGAATCCATCCGGATCGCTCAACGCCCGTTCGATGCGCTCGACGCCCGTTTGGATGTCCTCCATGCTGTTGGCGATCGACAACCGCAGGAAATGCTGTCCCTCGGACCCGATGCGACCGAACGATGCGCGATCCATGGTCGCGACGCCGTATCGGTAGAGCAGGAACATCTGGAGCATCCCGGCAGGCGTCGCCCGACCGCGCGCCTCATCCGGGAGCGCCGCGTGCGCTTCCCGGATCCCGAGACGGTCGCACGCCCCCTCGACGTTCGGGAAGATGTAGAAGGCGCCTTTCGGCATCTGACAACGGATGCCTTCCAAGGCGTTCAGCGCCGGGACCACCCAGTCACGCCTCGCCTCGAATTGCCGCACCATCTCGGCGACGGTCTCTTGCGTCTCGGGATCCTCGTAGGCGGCTCGACCTCCTTCTTGAAGAAACGGCGGGACGCACGACACGATGTTGATGTTGAGCTGTTTGAAGATCGCCGCCTCTTCCGCGGTAGGCAGGGCGGCCCAGCCCAACCGCCAGCCCGTCATGGCGAACCCCTTCGAATGCCCGCTGACCAGCACGGTGCGCTCCGCCATGCCCGGCTCGGACGCGATGCTGTGGTGCTCCTCGCCGTCGAAGAGGATGTGCTCGTAGATCTCGTCCGCGTAGATCCGCACGTCGGGTCGACAACGCTCACGGATCACACCGGCGATCCCCGCGAGGTCCTCCTTCGACAGCACGCCACCGGTCGGGTTGGACGGCGAGCACAGGATGATGAGCTTGGTCTTGTCGGTGAGACACGCGGCGAGCTCGGCGGCCGTGAAGGCGAACCCCGCGTCCTCGGAGAGCTGAAGCGGTACCGGCGTCGCGCCGACGAACGTGACCCAGGACTCGTAGATCGGGAACCCCGGGCTCGGGTACACGACCTCGTCGCCCGGGTCGACGTACGTCTGGAACGTGTAGCCGATCGGCGGTTTCGCCCCCGGCGTGACGATGATCCGGTCCGGCGACATGTCGATTCCGCGGGTCGCGACGATGTGGTCGCGGATCGCCTGTCTCAGCGAGAGGATCCCCGCCGGGTCGCAGTACCCGGAGTTTCCGGCCTCGAGGTGGTCGATCGCGACCCGGTTCAGGTGCGGAGCGCTCCGAAAATCGGGCGCACCGAGGTTGAACCGGATCACATCCAGCCCTCGATCCACGCACCGCTGGATGTCATCCCCCAGCTTGAACGCGTTCTCCGTCCCCAGCCCGGCCAAGCGATGGGCCACGAGTGCCATTCGGAATCTCCTGCTCATGATAGGTGGATCGAGGTGGCGCCCCGGCGAGCGGGATGCATCGCCGCCCGATGGCAAGGGACGTTTGATGCACCACACTAGGTGGGATAGAGCCCGACCGCCTCCGGTGGCGCGTGCAAGAGGAACCTCGGGATCTCCGCGCGAAAGACCGATCCGTCGGTCCGTCGGAAGTGGTAGAACCCCTCCATATGACCGCTATGACCGCGGAGCACGCAGAAGCTCTGGTAACGGTGTGCGTCGCCCGGCTCGAGCACGGGCGACTCGCCGACCACCCCCTCGCCCGTGACCTCGTGGTCACCCGCCACGAGGTCGTGGATCCGCCAGTGACGCCAGAAGAGCTGGACGGTCTCGTGGCCGACGTTCTCGATCGTGACGTGATAGACGAACACGTATCGCCACGCGCTCGGGTTCGAGTGCGCCTCGGCGTACCTCGTCTCGACTCGGATGCGGACGGCCCCGGTCTCGAGGGGGAGATCCGCTCTCGGACTCCGGTCTGCCGTCACGCGTCGCGGGTACCGATCACGGGACGTCCGGGCTCGAGGCGCGCGGCGGATCGACCAGTCGCCCCTCCTCGACCCAACGCGCCCCATCGATCTCGACGGTGGCGTCGAGAAAGAACACCCAGCGCACGTATCCGCCTCCGACCGCGCCGCCCAGCTCGGAGTTGTCCCCCAGCGAGAGCCGTACGACGCCGGATCCGTATCCGAAGTAGGGGAGCCACGGATCCTCGTCCGGGACGGCGAGAAACGGATTGAACCCGACCCCGAGCTCGCGAAACGCCGCCGCCTCGCCCGCGGCCGCGAGCTCCGCCTCCACCGCCGACTGGCCGGCCGCCGCCGCGATGTCCGTCACGACCCCGTCGACGAACGTGAGCGTCAGATCCTCGACGACCTCGCCGCTCCAGCGCGAGCGAGGATAGGCGATCGTGCCCTGAACCGTCGTCTCGAGGGGCGCGACGCGCAGCGCCCCCGCGGGGAGCTCGACGTGCCAATCGACCAGCACGCGACCCTGGCGGGCGCGCGCGGCCGACGCGTCGCCGTCCTGTCGGTTCACGGGACGATCGCCGATGCGAAACCGGATGTCCGTCCCGGCGG
>JAKSCH010000399.1 GCA_022360695.1 Gemmatimonadota bacterium | reverse complement strand
GGAGGCCGCTGCCGTCGAGGGGCTGACCCGGCTCCGGGGTCGAGGAGCGGAGCTCGCCAGCCTGGTCCAAGCCTGCGAAGCCGCGGCCGCCGGCGAGGGACGGTTCGTATCCGTCGTCGGCGATGCCGGCGTCGGCAAGAGCCGGCTGCTCTACGAGCTCGACCGCAGACTCGACCCGGATCGCTTCGAGATCGTTCGAGGTCGCTGCCAGTCGTTCGGGGCCGACGTCCCGTACCTCCCCTTCGTCGATGTTCTACGCGACCGTCTCGGGATCGCCGAGCTCCCGGGCGACGCGACGCCGGCCCTCGTGACGGAGCGCGTGCGAGCGATCGCTCCCGAGCTGGAGGACTTCACCCCTTTCTACTTCCAGCTGCTCGGGCTCGGCGAGGAGGAACGTGCGCTCCAAGAAGCGGCCGGGGGGGAGCAACTGCGCGTCGGGCTCGTCGAGAGCCTCTCGGCCCTCCTCACGTTGGGCGCCCGCGACCTCCCGACGATCGTGCTTCTCGAGGACTGGCACTGGGTGGATGCCGCGTCGCGACAGGTGCTGCGGCAACTGCTCGAGATGGTGTCGGCCTACTCGCTCACGATCATCGTGACGGCCCGACCCGAGGAGGGTCTGGGTTGGGGAACACCCGCTGGTCACGTGCCGATCGTGCTCGGCCCGCTGACGTCGGACGATTCCGCCGCGGTCGTCCGGCATGTGCTCGACGCGATCGACGTCCCGGCACCCCTCACGCGGTTCCTTCACGACCGCACGGGTGGGAACCCGTTCTTTCTCGAGGAGGTGTGCCAAGCGCTGAGGGAAGACGGGACCCTGCGGGTCGCGGCGGGTCGGGTCTCGGTGGCCGGCGCACTGGACGCTTTGGAGCTCCCCGACACGGTTCAGGGCGTCCTCCGCACGCGGCTCGACCGACTGGATGGAGAGACCCGGCGCATCGTCCGCTACGCGTCCGTGATCGGTCGCGAGTTCGGGGGCGACGTGCTCGAGCACGCGTTGGGAGAGGAACGAGACGTCGCGCAGGAGCTGAATCGCCTTCGCGATCTCGGACTGATCCAACAGATCCGCGTCGTGCCCTCGGTCACGTACCGATTCAAGCACGCGCTGACACAAGATGTGGCGTACGACGGGTTGCTCGAGCGTCACCGTTCGGAGATCCACGGAGCGGTCGGCGAGGCGATCGAGACGCTCCACCCCGATCGGCTCGACGACCATTTCGATCGACTGGCGGAGCATTTCGAGCAGGCGCGTCGTTGGGAGAAGGCGGTGGAATACAGCCTTGCGGCCACGGATCGACTTTGGTCGCTGAGCGAGTTTCATGAAGCCTCCGAGCTGCAGCAGCACGCCCTCGAGCTGGCCGGACGCTTCGATGATCCCCAGGCCCGCGTCGACAAGGAGATCGAGATCCTGCTCCGCCAGGAGCGTCTGCTCGAATACCTCGGGCTTCGCGAGCGGCAACAGGTCATCATCGATCGGCTGCTACAGATGCTCGATCCCGAACGAAACCGCAGGCAACTGGCGACCACGCACGTGCGCCAGGGCGATCTCTTCATTCTCACGCGCGAACACGAGGGGGCGGAGCGCGCGCTGGAGGAGGCGCTGCGCTTGAGCCTCGAGATCGGTGACCCGGCGCTGGAGCGCGACGCATTGCGCTCGATGGGTCTCCTCCTGTGGCATCAAGAGCGACACGAAGAGGCGGTGAAGTTGACCGAACGGGCCCTGGAGCTCGATCGAAAACGCGAGAACCACGAAGGCGTGATCGGCAGCCTGGCGAACCTCGGCCAACTGCACCGCGCGATGGGCGAGAACGAACGCGCGCTCGAATACCTGGAACAGGGACTCGAGCTCGAGCGACGAATCGGGCGCGGCAAGTCGTATGGCGAGTTCCTCCGCAAGGAGAGCTACATCCTGCACGTGATGGGATCGATCCACGCGAGCCTGGGGGACCACGACAAGGCGCGAGAATATCTCGAGGCCGCCAAGGCCAGCGTGGAGGGCGGTACGTCGTCCACCAACGTGGTTCAGATGCACTTTCACCTCACCGCGATGGCCCGACTCAACCTCAGTGAAGGCCGGATCGACGACGCGCTCGAGCTCTACGGCGAAGCCGTTTCGATGTGTCGCAGGACCCGTCACCTGGAGGGTCTCTCGACCTCGGTGCGTCTGCTCGGGGAGGTGCTGCTCAACCTGGAGCGATACGAGGAGGCGCTGCCCCACCTCCTCGAGGCCGCCGAGCTGCTGGGTCGAATGCGGGACCGTCCGGCCGAGGCGGCCATGTGGCGGGCCGTGGCGCTGGCGCGGGAACGGGTGGCCGCTCCGGAGGAGGCCATCGAAGCCTGGACCAGAGCCGGCGAGCTGGCCGAGCGGCAGGGACACCGAACGCTCGAGCTCGAGGCCGCCGAGCACCGTGGCCGCCTCTTGGAACCCTCGGATCTTGCGTCCGCGCTCCAAGCGTACGGTCGTTCGCTCGAGCTCGCGCTCGCCATCGGAGACCTGGGGAAAGCCGGCGGGTTCCGTTACACGATCGGTGTCATCCATTGGCGATTCGGCGCGTACGATGAAGCGCTCAAGAGCTTCGAGTCCGCGTATGAGCTCTTGAGCGCCGAGGGGCTGGAGAAGGAAGCGGGGCTCGCGCTGAACAGCGTTGGCCGGACGCTACGTGACCTCGGACGGCTCGAAGAAGCGAAGGCACGACTCCAGGCGGCGATCGACTTGAACCACGAGAGCGGCGAGACGCTCCTCGAGGCACACGCGTTGGCTGCTTCGGGCGACGTGTACTTGGACCTCGAGGAGCCGACGGAGGCGAGCGAGCGATTCTCGGCGGCGCTCGAGCTGCGCAAGTCGCTCGACGACGAGGCCGGCCAGGGCTGGGTGTTGTGTCGGCTCGCGCGCGCGCAAGGCGCGCTCGGCTCGACCGAAGGGTTCGCTTTCTACTTGGACGAGGCCGAGGAGATTGCGTCGCGCACGGGCGATCTCGAACTTGCCGGTGAGTGTCGATCCTTGCGCCGGAAAGGCGCCGCCACAGACGGGGGATAGCCGTGCCACGCTACATCATCGAGCGAGAGGTGGGCTCCGTCAGCCTGGACGAGCTCCAGGCGGTCGGTCGGAAGTCGAACGAAGTCCTCGACGAGATGGAAGGCGTCGTCTGGATCCGGAGCTACGTCTCGGATGCGGAAGGCAAGATCTACTGCGAGTACGACGCCCCGAGTGCCGAAGCCGTCATGGAGCACGCCCGCCGCGCGGGCGTTCCGGCCAACCGGATCTCCGAAGTGTCGATGGAGATCAACCCCGACATGTTCCGCTAGCGACCCGCCTCAGGCGGCGGC
>JAKSCH010000423.1 GCA_022360695.1 Gemmatimonadota bacterium | reverse complement strand
TTCTCGGTGAGCAACCTCGGGATGTTCGAGATCGAAGAGTTCACCGCGATCATCAACCCGCCGGAGTCGGGAATCCTGGCGATCGGGCGAACGGTCGAGAAGCCCGTTGCCCTCGACGGCGAGGTCGTCGTGCGCAAGCGCATGCGCGTGACGATGTCTTGCGATCACCGAGTCATCGACGGTGCGTCCGGTGCCGCGTTCCTCGGCACGTTCAAGGCGATGCTGGAGAACCCGCTGGAGATGATCCTCTGAGGTGCGCCTGGCAGACGTCGCCCACGGGGCGTCGTCCATCGCGAGAGGTCGGCTGGCGCGGTCGTCGCTACGCAGCTGGACAGACGACGTCTCGACAACGGAACAACACATGGTGAGCGAATAGAATGGCGGAAACGTACGACGTAGTAGTGATCGGCTCCGGCCCCGCCGGATACGTGAGCGCGATCCGCGCGGCTCAGCTCGGTCTCGAGGTCGCATGCGTGGAGAGCGGATCGTACGAGGGCGGATTCGGGGGCACGTGTCTCAACTGGGGGTGCATCCCGGCAAAAGCCCTCCTCGAGAGCGCCGCGCTCGCGCACAACCTCAAGAGTCTCGGCGCGCGGATGGGCGTGAACCCGATTCAGGTCGAGTACGACTTTCCCGCGGCCGTGGCCCGCAGCCGTGGGATCACGAACAAGCTCACGGGCGGCGTCCAGTTCCTGCTCAAGAAGAACAAGATCGACGTCATCCAAGGGCGCGGCCGCCTGGCGGGACCGGGACGCGTGGCGGTCGAGGCCGGCGAGCAAAGCCAAGAGCTGGCGACCAAGAACATCGTCGTCGCCACCGGGTCCGTGATGAAGACGTTCCCGGGGTTCGAGTTCGACGAAACATCGGTGATCGGGAGTCGGGAAGCCCTGGGAATGGAACAGCTCCCCGGTCGTCTGGTCATCGTCGGTGCGGGGTTCGTCGGTGTCGAGTTCGCCGACGTCTTCAACGCGTTCGGTGTGGATGTCACGCTGATCGAGGCGCTCGACTCGCTCGTTCCGCTCGAGGAGCCCGAGATCGGCAAAACGCTCGAGCGCTCGTTCAAGAAACGTGGGATTCAAGTCCGCACCAACACCAAGGTCAGGGATCTCGACCGCAGCTCGGACCCGATGATCCTCACCGTAGAGAATCCCGATGGAAGCGAGGGAATCGAGAAGACGGATCTCGTCCTCATGGCCGTGGGTCGGCGACCGGTGACGGAGGACCTCGGGTTGGAAGAGAACGGCGTGACCCTCGACGGCGGCGGCATCGTGACGGACGAATGGTGTCAGACGACGGCCGCGGGCGTGTATGCGATCGGTGACGTCGTCGCCGGAAAGCCGATGCTCGCCCATGTGGGCTCGCACGAAGGGATCGTGGCGGCGGAGCACATCGCGGGCGAGGCGAAGCACCCGATGCGATACGACAACATCCCGTCCGTAGGATACTGCCACCCCGAGATCGCCTCGATCGGAATGTCCGAAACCGAGGCGAAGGAAGCGGGTCGAACGGTGATGGTCGGGAAATACCCGCTTGCAGCCCACGGCCGCGCGCTGACCGCCGGGCACGCGGAAGGCTTCGTGAAGATCGTCGCCGACGCGGAGTTCGGTGAGATCCTCGGCGCCCACATGATCGGACACAACGTGAGCGAGCTGATCGCCGAGGTCGGGCTCGGGCGGGAGATCGAAACCACGCTCGATGAGGTCGTGGGTCACGCGCATGGACACCCGAGCATGGCCGAGGCCGTCATGGAAGCCGCGTTCGCGGCGCCGGGCCGCGGGATCCACACCTAGGCTACCGTGGCGGGCGCCCCCGAGCGAGCCGAGACCAAGCGCGTCGTACGCGTCCTCGATCTCGGTCGTCGCTCTTACGCGGAAGTGCTCCAGCTTCAACGTCGGATCGCGTCGGAGCGACGGAGTACGCCGGAAGACCACGATGTGCTCCTCCTCGTGGAGCACGATCCGGTCGTCACGCTCGGACGAGGGTCGGACGGGACGCACCTCGTCGCGTCCGAGGAGACGCTTCGAGCCCGAGGTATCGAGGTCGTCGGCATAGAGCGGGGCGGCGACGTCACGTACCACGGGCCCGGGCAGCTGGTCGGGTATCCGATCCTCGACCTGAACGCCTACGAGCGCGACCTGCATTGGTATCTCCGCCGATTGGAAGAGATCCTGCTTCGTGTGCTCGCGGATGTGAAGCTGCCGGGGTATCGGGTCGAGGGATACACGGGCGTTTGGACGACCGGGTCGAGCGTGGGACCCGGACTGGCGCGGCTCGCGCGCGCCCCCCGGAGCCGTGCCGGTACGCCGATCGAGGCGGACGGATTCCCGACCGTGCCCGAGACGTTGGCCCGCGGGCTGATCTCGTCGGGCGAGCTACGCAAAATCGCGTCGATCGGCGTCCACGCCAGCCGCTGGATCACGCGTCATGGCTTTGCGCTCAACGTGACCGCGGAGACGCTGGCGAACTTCCGCTGGATCGTTCCCTGTGGGATCACGGGCGTGCGAATGACGAGTCTCGCGAGCGAAGGCGCTCAGATCACTATGAGCGACGCTCGCCACGCGGTGTTGCAAGGCTTCGACGCGGCCTTCCCGACCGCCCGTACCGCGCGAGAAGTCTCGACGCGCTAACCTCCTGATTTCGCAGGACCTTGCGGAGATCGTGCGGCGACTTGCGCTGGCGCAAGTGTTGCTGATAGCCCGCGGGAGAGTCATGCGCTCCGGCCGGATGATCCGATCGTTCCCGCCCGATTCCCGGGCTTGGGATCCGGACGGCGCGTCGATACCGAACCTGGGAGTCGGGATTGGCGGCAGCACGTCACATCTTGGGCATCTCCGCGTTTTACCACGACAGCGCCGCCTGCCTGCTGCGAGACGGTGAAATCGTCGCGGCCGCGCAGGAGGAACGCTTCACGCGTAAGAAGGCGGACGCGAGCTTCCCGGAGCGCGCGATCGAGTACTGTCTGGCGGAAGGCGGGATCCAGGCGTCCGATCTGTCGTGCGTCGGCTTCTACGACAAGCCCCTGCTCAAGTTCGAGCGCATCCTCGAGACGTATTTCGGCGTGGTACCGGCGGGTCTTCGATCGTTTCTGATGGCCGGCCCGCTGTGGATCAAGGACAAGCTGTACATGGACCGACAGCTCCGTCGGGCCCTCGGCTACGACGGCGACGTCCTCTATGCGGAGCACCACGAGTCACACGCCGCAAGCGCGTTCTTCCCCTCCCCGTTCGAGGAAGCCGCGATCCTCACCATGGATGGCGTGGGGGAATGGGCCACGGCTTCGATCGGACGCGGCGAAGGTTCGCAGATCGAGATCATCAAGGAGCTCCGCTGGCCCGACTCCCTGGGGCTCCTCTATTCGGCCTTCACGTACTACACCGGGGTCAAGGTCAACTCGGGCGAATACAAGGTCATGGGGCTCGCGCCGTACGGGGAGCCCAAGTACGTGGACACCATCCTCGAGAAGCTGATCGACCTCCGCCCGGATGGCTCGTTCCGGCTCGAGCAGAAGTACTTCAACTATCTGTCGGGGCTGACCATGACGAGCCGCGCGTTCGATGAGCTGTTCGGCGCGCCGCCCCGAAAGCCCGAGTCACCGGTCACCCAGCGAGAGATGGACCTGGCCCGGTCCGTCCAGGACGTGTGCGAGGAGATCATGCTTCGCATGGCGCGCACCGCGCACGAGATCACGGATTCGGAGAATCTGTGTCTCGCCGGTGGCGTCGCGCTGAACTGCGTGGGCAACGGACGGATCCTGCGCGAAGGTCCGTTCAAGAACGTCTGGGTCCAGCCCGCGGCCGGTGACGCCGGTGGCGCGCTCGGTGTGGCCAGCCTGATCTGGCACCGTCACCTCGAGGGGGCGCGACACGTCAACGGCAGCGGTCGGGATTCGATGAAGGGCGCGTACCTCGGACCTTCGTTCGAGCCCGACGATATCCAGGAGCGACTGGACGCGCTCGGTGCCGTCTACACCCGACTCGACCGCGACGAGCTGATCGACCGCGCGGCCGATGTGCTGGCCTCGGAGAAGGTGCTCGGCTGGTTCAACGGCCGGATGGAGTTCGGTCCGCGGGCGCTCGGCGGTCGCAGCATCCTCGGGGATCCCCGGAGCCCCAAGATGCAGAAGATCATGAACTTGAAGATCAAGTTCCGTGAGAGCTTCCGCCCGTTCGCCCCGACCGTGCTCGCCGAGCGCGTGAGCGACTACTTCGAGATCGATCGCGAGTCGCCGTACATGCTGCTGGTCGCGCCGGTGCGGGAGGATCGACGGATCGCGCTCAGCGATGAGCAGAAGGGGCTGTTCGGTATCGACAAGCTGAACGTGCCTCGCTCGGACATCCCGGCGGTCACGCACGTCAACTACTCGGCGCGCATCCAATCCGTGAACGCGGTGGACAACCCGGACTACCACGCGCTCATCAAGGCCTTTGAGACGAAGACCGGGTGCGGCGTCGTGGTGAACACGTCGTTCAACGTCCGCGGCGAGCCGATCGTGTGTACGCCCGAGGACGCCTACACCTGCTTCATGCGAACGAACATGGACTACCTGGCCGTCGGGCCGTTCCTCCTCGACAAGGAAGACCAGCCGGAGTGGGTCGAGGAGACCGATTGGCGCGACGAGATCGCGCTGGACTAGATGACGGCAGGAGCACGAGCGTAGTGGACACGACCCTGAACAGACCCAAGACGCGTACCGAGCTGCGGAAGTTCGGCATCCAGGTCGGCATCGCGTTCGGGATCCTCGGCGGGATCTTCTTGTGGCGCGCGCACCAGACGCCGGCGACGGTGTTGGGAGGAATCGCCGGCTTCCTGATCACCTTCGGAGTCGTGTACCCCCCGGTCCTGGGACCGGTGGAACGGTTCTGGATGGCGTTGGCGCGCGTCCTTTCCAAGGTCACGACCCCGATCTTCATGGGTATCGTGTATTTCGTCGTGCTCGGACCGGTCGGTCTGGTTCGACGGACGGTCGGCAGTCACCCGCTGCGACACGTCGCGGAGGGGGACAGTTACTGGGCGAACCGGTCAGAGGCGCCGAAGAGCGATCTGACGCGGCAGTTCTAACGAGGTGGTACGATGAGTTTGGTTCGAGAGCTCTGGGATTTCATGAAGGTGCGCAAGAAGTGGTGGCTCGCACCGGTCCTGATCGTCCTTCTGATGGTGGGAACGTTGCTCGTGTTCGCTCAGGGTTCCGCGCTCGCACCGTTCATTTACACGATCTTCTAGACCGTTTCGGCGGCCCGGCGCGGCCGGGCTCGTTTTCGTTTGCGGGCGCTCCTCCGATGCCCGAGCTTAGGCGTCGTGAAAGCGGCGA
Organism: Gemmatimonadota bacterium; assembly: GCA_022360695.1. Taxonomy (GTDB): domain Bacteria; phylum Gemmatimonadota; class Gemmatimonadetes; order Palauibacterales; family Palauibacteraceae; genus Palauibacter. Next base: position 17,167 of record JAKSCH010000423.1, on the reverse strand, counting down.
GTCTCCGGGCTCGCCACGGAGTCACCCGTCAAAACGCCGTGGGCGCGACCATGACGCTGATCTTTGCGATCCTGATGATCTCGACGCTGGCCGTGTCGATCCTGTTGGCCTCGTTGGGCAAGCTCACGATGAAGGAAGCGGTGCTTCAGACGGTGGCGATGAGTCTGGGAGCCCTCACGTTCTTCGGGCTCGTCGCGCTCCTCCAGAACGCGACACACTGACCGCAGGGGGTCCGACCTCGGCGTGATACCGGTCGGCCGCGGGCTACCTCGCGGCTCGACGCCCGCGCCCCGAACGTCAGACGAAGCGCTCGACCCCGCGATCTATGGTGGGTGTGTCGGCGAGGGCGACCGTCTCGCCGTGGACGATCCGTGAGCCGAGCCATGCGGTGTACCCCACGATGAGGCTCGCCAGCAGTCCGACGAGGATCACGAACCTCCGTAGCTTTTGATCCTCGCGCTCGTGGAGCGCGAATGCGGCCAGCGCCCCCGCGGTGAACAGGGGGATCGCGGCCCAGGTGGCCCAGAAGCGATGGGTCTGCACGACGCCGGGGCGGACGAAAGTGCGGTCGGCCACGACGTCCGCCGCTGCCAGGCCGGTGAGGTAGGCCGGCGCGACGAACGCCGCGCTCACGATCAGCGCCACCAGCGCCCACGACTCGAGCGACTCGATCCCGCGCCACCAGCCGAACAGCCCCACGAGCGTCGCGCTCATGGACAGCACGATCGGGAACGAGTGCGATACGAGGTGCAGGTGCTCCCAGCTCAACGGCTCTCCCGGGTTCCGTGATCCCACCTTGACAGGTTGCGACGACTTCCTAGCTTTCGGGCTCCGAAGGAACCCGCCCCCTTCGTCTAGTGGCCTAGGATACCTGGTTCTCAGCCAGGAGACAGGGGTTCGATTCCCCTAGGGGGTATGAGAAGCCGCCGGCACACAGTCGGCGGCTTCTTTTCGTTCCTCCCACTCGGCTCGGTCCGCGGGTCCGCGAAGGCGTCCGGGTGGGTTCCGCCCGAGTACCGGCCCGATCCGCCGGATCGCACAAACCGCTACAAGAGGAACGGTACCAACGCCGTCCGCTCCTGCGGGTAGTCGTCGAATTCGGATCGATACCACCGGTGGTGGGAGAGCGCCCGCGGTATCAGGTTCGCCGCGGTCCACAGCGCGAACGAGAGCGCAGGCGTGGACCACGTGAGGATCGCGAAACCGACCCACTCGATGATCTCGCCCAAGTAGTTCGGACAAGACACCCACCGAAACAGGCCGCCCTCGGGGACTCTATAGCCGGTCTCCCCGGGTCGACGGAGCGCGCGAAGCGCGCGGTCCGACCACAGGTTGATCCCGGCGCCGATCACGAACAGCGCGGCTCCGAGAAGGAAGCGAGGATCGCGGAACCAGCCGACATCGTAGACGACCGGCGGGTCGCCCAGGTAGTGACCGTTCAGGAACCCGTTCATCGCGTTGAAGACGACCGCCAGCAGCATGATGGCCACCGGCATTCGACGCGTAGAGCGTGGCAACCGCAGCGGGTAGATCACGGCGCGGTTGACGTAGTGCGCGGTCCACAACGCCGCGAATACCCACGCGGGACCGGTCTTCGGCCCGGCACCCCCGAGGAAGAACCACAGGAAGGCGGCGGGCGAGACGACCTCCATCAGGAGCCAGCCCCGGCGGTGCGGAACGGTCGGGCCCCACGTCTCGGTCGTGTACCGACCGTAGGGTGCCCGCACCCGCAGCAACGCCACGAAGCTCAGCAGCGCGATCCCGATCCACGCATAGACCAGCGCGTCGAACGAGGGCCCCGTCACGCGAGTCGTCCCGTCCTTAGGAGCCAGTCGTACGTGTCGGCGAGGGTCCGGTTCGACCGCGATCGACGCCCGCGATCGCGGCGGCGCACACGTCACGCACGTCGACCCGGTCGGATCCGCCGGGGACGAGCATCGGCACACGATCGCGAAACAGGTCGATCAATGCGCCCCCCATGACGAGCGCCCTCACACGGTGGCCCCGGCCCGGTGACACGTCGAGTCGATCAGTAGTCGACGGGTCGCAGGTACCACTCGCCGATCGCCGTGCTCGAAAGCATGGCGACCGTCGGGAGGTGGCGCTTCCAGTGTGTGCGCTCGAGCCGCCCCGTCACGAGCGCGACCTTCTCCGCCTCGAAGCCCGCCTCGATGAGCTTCTCGACGCTCCGACCGGACAGGAGGTGGTGGAGAATCAGGTCGGCCTCGCGGTAGGAGACGCCGAGATCCCCCTCGTCGGTCTGGCCCTGGATCAAATCCGCGGTCGCGGGCTTCTCGACGATGGCGGCGGGGATCTCCACGTGTCGCGCCAGCGCCCACACCTGGCTCTTGAAGAGATCTCCGAGCGGGTTGATCGGCGGGGAGTCGTCGGCGTGCCAGGTGTAGTACCCGAGCAGACGCTCCGACTTGTTGCCCGTGCCGGCGGGCAGAGCGCCCAGCTTGAAGGCCTGGTCGAACAGGATGATCATCCGCTGACGCGCGGCCACGTTGCCCACCCGGTGTCCGCTCGCCTGCGGCTCGAAGCTCGACAGGTATCCATCGACGGCTCCCGTGATGTCGATCGTGCGGGTCTCGATCCGGAACCGCTCCGCCAGCTCGAGCGCGTGCTCACGGCTCGCCGCGCTGGACGTCCGATACGGGAGCGAGAAGCCGAACACGGCCTCCGGCCCGAGCGCCTGGACACAGAGCGCCGCGGTGAGCGACGAGTCGACCCCGCCCGACAGACCGACCACGACGCGCTCGAACCCGCGCCGTCGTCGGATCTCGTGCCGGAGGAACTCGACGAGCCACGCGCGGACGAGCTCGACGTCGAGCTCGAGCCCGGAGTAGTCCGCGGGGTCCGGTGGGCGCGCAGTCTGGACGTGGGGCGACCAAGGGACTTCCATCACGACTCCGCCTCGGGTCGGCGCACCCCCGCCCCCGGGCTGTTGACCAGGAGGCGCGTCCAGCTGCGCTCGAGATCGGCGAACAGGGGTTCTTCGGTCCGGGCCTGCGTGACGTCGTCCAGATCGAGCGAGGTGACGAGCAGCGCCTCCTCCCAGAGCGGCCCCCCGACGAGACGTCGACCGCGCGGGTTGTACGCAGCGGACCCGCCCGCGAACCCCTTCCCACCTTCGAACCCGACCAGCTGCGAGACCGCGACGAAGATCCCGTGCTCCGACGCCAGACTGCTCCCCAGAGCGTCCCAGCGAGCCACGTTGTCCGGGGCGCCGGTCCCCGGGGTAGCCCCGCGAGCGGGGGAAGCGCTCAGCACGAGTGCGAGCTGCGCGCCGTCCAAGGCCGCGAGTACGCCGGAGATCGAGTGGAAGACCTCCTCGCAGATCAGCACGGCCACGCGACCGTACGCGGTGTCGAACGCGCGGATCCCCGATCCCGCCTCCACGAAACGCTCCTCCTGAAAGACGCCGTACGTCGGGAGGAAGACTTTGCGGTGCACGTGGACGACTTCGCCGTCCGCCCCGAGCTTCGCGTACATCGCCGAGTTGTAGACGCGTCCCGCGTGCAACTCGTAGAACCCGATCGCGATGTCGACCGAGTCCGCACCGAGGTCCGCGTGTCGGGCGCTGAGCCGCTCGAAGAGAGCGCTCGCCTCGATGGCCTGCTCCCGGACCCCACCCTCCAGGAAGTATCCGGTGAGCGCCGTCTCGGGGAAGACGACGATCCGGGGTCGAGGCGTGCGCCGAAGGGCGCCGGTCAGCACTCGATCGAACGCGTCGAGCGTAGCGTCGAGATCGCCCTTGGCGGGCTTGAACTGGGCGATCGCGATGTCGATGGCCATCTGTCGTCCCGGCGAGCTCGAAGGAACGGGGCGGTTCGGGTGGCACAACGTTTCGGTCCGGTTGGTGACGTGTCAACGTGGTTTGGTTGCACGTGCGGGCCGTCGCGCGTATCCCTCGGCCATGGAGCCCACACCGATCGCGATCGCCCATGCCGTGATCCTACTGATCGGTCTCCCGATCCTGGCCGCGCTCGACGCGAGGCGCGAGATCGACCTGGAGGCCGCCGCGGAGCACCGACGGATGCTGTACCTGTCCGTCGCCTCATCGCTGATCGTCATCGGTCTCGTCACGCTGGGCGTCGCCGCATGGCAGTCGGTACCCGCGACGGACCTGGGTTGGGGCGTCGTCGACGGTACGACCGCGCTCTTGTGGGGCCTCGCCACGACCGTCGTGGGTCTGGGGCTCATCTGGGCCGTCACCGCGGGGGCTCGAGCGATCGGCCTTCGCGAGAGCCCGGTGGCGCGTCTGCTGATGCCCCGAGATGGACCCGAGACGAGAGGCTTTCTCCTGCTTTCGGGCGTCGCCGCGGTTTGCGAGGAGTACGCGTTTCGAGGCTTCGGTCTCTGGGCCGCGGGGCAGGTCGTGGGCTCGCCGTGGATCGGGGCTGCGCTCGTTTCGCTCTCCTTCGGTCTCGCGCACGGATACCAGAGGCTCGCGGGGATCCTGAGAGCGGGCGCGTTGGGTATGTTGTTGGCGGCACCGACGATATGGACGGGAAGCCTGTTTCCCGCGATCGTCGCACACTTCTGGATCAACGCCGCGGTCGGGCTCGGCGGCTGGCGGATTCTGCTTCCCGAGCTGGTAGAGGAGGATCGGGATCCCGCCGGTTGACGCCGGGTACGCGCGGTTGATCATCGAGATTTAGCGGACGAGGAGAGGGTATGAGGATGGGGCGGATGAGATGGCGGGCCGTCGGCGCGCTGGTCCTGGCGCTCGCGTTCCCCGTCGAGGGGAGCGCGCAGACCCTCGGATCGCCGATCGCGTTCGGCGGGCTGCTGCGCACGGGGTTCCGGGCGGAGCCGAGCGAGTCCGGACGTTCGGATGGCTTCGACGTCTTCGACGCGCGATTCCGCGCGGAAGGCGAGGTCAGCGCCATCTTCGACTACTTCGGACAGGTCGAGTGGGACGCCGAAGACGATCGCCTTCGACTGCTCGACATCTACGGCACTGCCACGATCCGTCCCGAGCTGCGGGTCTCGATCGGCCTGTTTCGCCCTTCGTTCGGCCTGGAGGCGCTCGACGACAAGGAGGATCTGGGCTTTCTCGAGCGGTCTCAGGCGACGACCGCGATCACGCCCGGACGACAGGTCGGTGTCTCGTTCGGGGGCGAGGCGTTCGACGGGAGGCTCACCTACGGGGCAGGCGTCTTCAACGGCAACGGCCGCGACTTCGAGAACGACGGCGACGATTACATGTTCTCGGCGAACGCGCGCTTCAACTCGATCGGGACGATCGCCTTCTACGACGATCTCGTCGTCCAGGTCGGGGCGTCGTTCGCCTACGCCGAGGATACGGCGGCGGAGCTCGGGGCCGGCACCGTGACGGGCGACGCGTTCGCGGTCCCGGAGCTCACCACGGCGTTCGCCGGTAGTCGCACGCTGTGGGGCGCCGATGTGCGAGCGACGTATCGCGGACTATCGCTGACGGGTGAGCTCCTGCGCGCGGAGTACGATCTCGACTCGGCGGTGGGCGGCGGACCGCCCGCCGAAACGGATGCCTACGGCGGCTACGTGGAGCTGGGGTACCAAACCTACGTTCTCGAAGGCATCGTCCGGTACGACGGGATCAGCCCCGCGCTCGGAGACAATCGAGACTTCCTGCTGTTCGGGTTCAACGTGCTGCCCGGACAGCACACGAAGTTCGGTCTCCAGTACGCGCTCGGGCTCGACGACTCGCCGAATTCCCCGACGCTCGCCGATGGACAGTTCGTGGCGCTCGCGCAGGTCGACTTCTGAGGGGTGGCGGGGGTGCGACTCAGGGTTCGTAGTAGCGAAAGACCTTGAGCTCGCCGTCCCAGTCCAGCACGTCCTTGAAGAGCTGCTGCGCCGGTAGCTGCTCGCCGTCGCGTCGGAGCAGCACCCAGCAGTCGGTGTGAACGCGGAAGCTCGCGAATGTCCGGGTCTGTCCGCGGCACTCCACGTCGACGAAATCGAGCTCGTGCCCACCGAGCTCGCCGAGCAGCTCGCCCCGCGCGGCCGCGTTTCTCATCGAGATGTTCCGCCAGGCGAAGTCGAGCGGGAAGTTCCCCTGTGAAGCGGGCAGCTCGGGCCATACCATCTCGTTGTGCTCCGTCTCGGTGAGACGAAGCCGCTCGAGGCGTGACGTGTCGGCCGACGCCAGCCCGGCCAGGACTTCGGTCGTAAGCTCGGCTAGCGTGCTCGCGGATCCATGAAGCACCTGCGTCCCGTTGGAAGGATCGTCCACGCAGGATCGTGGGAACAACGGTAGCAGACCCATTGCGAGGACGAGGCTGGCGCGGCCCATGTTCACGTCTCGGCGCGCCGAACGCCGGGAGCTGCGCGCCCGACGCCCGGCTTTCCGATGTCCTTCGATGGTCCTATCGACCTAGTTGCGGTCGAGCGTGATCCAACCCTCGTACCAAGGCGTGCCATCCGGATCGACGGCGCCTATGTACGAGACCTGATCGAAGAACCCGTCTGAGGGCGGGCTCGCGAAACCGGCGAGCAGCGGTGAGCCGGCCGTGGGACGGAAGTCCGGAGCCGCGAGGTTGAACGGATCCGTGAGCGCCGGGTCGACGCCCGTGACGTTGCCCCAGGCGGCGTTCATCACGATCGCGGACTCGTCGATCCCGTCGTCGTCGCCTTCGAACGTCACGTCCTGCTGCCCGAAGAAGTAGCTGTTGCGGATCTCGACGCGTCCGACCGTCTCGGTCTGGTCGATGTCGATGCCCTTCTCGAACCCGAGCACGACGACGTTGTAGACCGTCCCCGCCGTGCCACGACGGAAGATGATCCCGCGTGGGCTCTCGCCGGCCGAACCCGTGCCCGACTCCTTACCGACCAGCGTCACGTTGTAGATGACCGGGTCGGTGAGCGGCGTGGCGTCGAAGTTCTCCTCGTTGCCGTCGATCTCGAACCCGTTGTCGGCATCGTCCGGATCGTGCTGGACGAGCCAGAACTGCCCGCGGCCCTGCCAACCCGTCGAGTAGTCGAACGAGTCGTCGGACGCGCCCGTGACGATCGCGAACTTGAGATCCACGGTGCCGCCGAAGAACTCGATCCCGTCGTCCGAGCCGAAGTGAGACTGGATGTGGTCGAGCTGCGTGCCGGCGCCGACGCCGTTGAGCGTGAGGCCGTTGAGCTCGTTGCCGAAGCTCACCTCGAAGCCGGCGTATTCGATGCGCACGTAACTCATCACACCGCTGTCGTCGTTGACGTCGGTGCCACCGTACGGACCCGAGTTGCCCTCGCCGACGCACTCGGACGCCGGGAAGTTGCAGTTCGAGCGTCCGTTGAGGACCACGCCGCCCCAGTCGCCGCGAGTGCGCTGGCCCGGGGCGCGCGAGCTCGTGAACACGATCGGGTCGGTCGCCGTACCCTGAGCCACGAGGCGACCGCCCTGTCGGACGATCAGCGCCGATCCAGTGAAGTCGACGTCGCCGTGGAGCTCGGTCCCGGCCGGGATCGTCAGCGTAGCGCCATCCTCGATGATCGTCGTGCCCTGGATGAGGTAGGGCGAGTTCGCCGCGTCGAGCGTCATCGAGGACGTGATCGTGCCGGACAGGATGTTGGCCGCCGGCGGGGGCGGGGGCGGGTTGACCGGATCGTCGTCGCCACACCCCACGAGGATGCCACCGAAGAGCGCGGTCAGCGCGAAGCCGATCCGGCGGTTCCGTCGTCGCAGATCCATCGTGATGTTCTCCATCCGCTCCTAATCTCCTCGGGTCCGACGCGACCGGAGCGTGAAGTCGCGCGCGGCGGTCACGCGCCCGCCGCAGGGCGGGCGCGGCCGGATCGTTTTAGCTGCTGCCTACGGGTTGCCAGCTGACCTTCATCGAGAACGCGCGACCCGGCTCCCAACCGCGAAGGAGGTCGCCGGCCTGCGTGAACCGGTAGTCGCTGGCGAGGATGTTCGTGGCGCTCCCTTTGACCGAGATCTGCTCGTTGAGCTTCTGCTCGAAGACGAAGTCGAGCTGGTCGCGGGGCTCCTCGAACACGTCTTCGAGGAACTGCGTGCCGACCTGACTGATGCGGCGGCCAAATCGGTTGTAGAGGAGGTTGAGCGTCGTGTTGCCGCCCGAGCTCCTCCAGTTGGCGCCGGCGTTGAAGACGAAGCCGGACTGTCCCTGGAGCCGCCGCTGGCGGTCGACGATCTCGATGTCGAGCGAGCCGGTCCCGGGGACGAAGATCTGCGCGGTGGTGCCCGTCTCGACCTCGGAGTCGACGAGCGTGAGGTTGAGGTTCGCCGAGAAGCTCTCCAGTCCTTGCGAGAGAAAGCCGAGGCTCGATCGCGCCTCGATCTCGGTGCCGAGATTCTCCGCGCTCGGCGCGTTCACCCAGCTCTTGATGAACTCCGAGCTCGGGAACACGACCTCTTCGATCGGGTCCGCGAACCTCTTGTAGAATCCGCTCACGGCGACGACGGCGCCGGGGCTCGGGAACCACTCCCATCGCAGGTCGAAGTTCGTGATCCGCGACCGCTCGAGGACGGGGTTCCCGATCACGAGGTATCCGCCGGCGAAATCCGCGAACGAGAACGGCGCGAGCTCGCGGAACTCGGGTCGGGCCAGCGTGCGCGAGGCGGCGACGCGGATGTTGATCTCGTCGGTCGTCGCCCAGGTCAGCGTGGCCCCTGGCACGAAGTCCGTGTCGTCGAGCGCCGCGCCGGGGAGCGGATCGAGCGTGGTCGCGAACAAGTCCCGCGGGTTCACGTTCTGCTCGGTCCGCTCCACTCGACCGCCGCCGGCGAACCGCAGCCGAGGCAGGAGCTCGAAGTCGGCCATGACGTAGGCGCCGAGCGTCGTCAGATCCGCGTCGTAGTTGTCGGGCCGGAACGTCGCCTCTTGGATCTGGAACGCATCCGGACCGATGTTCTCGGGCGAGAAGATCTGGTCCGGTGCGAGCGCGCGGGTCTCCGCCGAGATCACGCCCTGCGGGATGAACCGGAAGCGTCTCGTCAGCACGTCGCGATCGCGACGGATCACGGCGGCGCCGATCTCGATCGTGCCCGGTGTGTCGTTCATCCGGATGGGGAGCTGGATATCCAGATTCCCGTTGAGCGCGTCTTCCTCGAGATCCTGGTGGAAGATGCTCCCGCTCTGGATGAAGTTGTCCCAGAGGAACACGCCGTTGTTCTCCCGATACAGCACCTCACGCGTATTGGGCTCGTACCGCGAGGCGCGGGAGTAGGCGCCCTTCCACTCGACGGTCGTCCCGCCGAGCACGTCGAAGAAGTGCTTGCCGCTCAGCCGCCCCTGCATGAGCGAGTTCTCGACGTACTGGATCCGCGTGTTCCGTTGGTCCGCGTTCGAGTCGAGGTTGAAGCCCTCGAGGATACGCGACTGGTCTTCCGTCACTCGGTTGAGGACGCCGTTGAACGAGATCCGGTGGGCCGGCGCCAGCGCGATGTCGGCGTTGAGCAGGCCACCGAGCGTCACGTTGTGCGAGGAGACCTGCCCGGTGTAGTCGACCTCGGGATCCGAGATCCCCGACGCCGCGAACACCCGCTCGACGTAGTTGTTGCGCCGATTCCAGGAGTCGTCCCAGTGGGCGGTCGCCAAGATGCCCAGATCGCGCGACCCGATCGGGATCTCGGTCGCGAACGCCAGCTCGCCGCTTCGCGCGATCGGGTGGTCGCTCGGTAGCCCGGCCCACTGCGGCGCGAAGGCTTCTCCGATGGCCTCGAGCTCAGCGGGACTCAGGTTCGACGGATTGACCGCTCGATCCGTCGGAAGGAGCGACGGCAGGTCGCGAATTCCGTCGTCGATCCCGAGGAAGTCGAGATCGCCGCCCGAGTAGTCGAGACCCGTCTTGCCGGTGGTCTGCGTGTCCCAGCTACCGCCTACGCCGATCTTGAAGAACTTCTCGCCCGGCACGCGTCGCGTCTCGATCTGGACCAGTCCCCCGGCGTAGTCGGCGGGCTGATTCGGCAGATAGCTCTTGGACGTCGATACGTTCTCGATGAAGCTGGCGGGAACCAAGTCGAGCGGGACGGCCTTCCGATCCGCGATCGGCGAGGGCATGACGGCGCCGTCGAGCGTCGTGGCGCCGTATCGCTCACCGAGACCGCGCACGTAGACGAATTTCTTGTCCACGATCGAGACCCCCGGCACGCGCGCCATCGCCGCGGCGGCGTCCGAATCGGGCGACTCCGAGATCTGCTCGCGCCCGATCGCGTCGGTGACCGCCGCGGCGGCCTGCCGATTCTCGAGCAGGGCCGAAGTCGTGCCCCGCTCGTCGGCGACCGCGACCGTGAGCTCCTGGAGCTGGACGGCCTGGGTCGGGAGCGACACGTCGACGACCACCACGTCTCCGCCGGTCACGACGACGCCCGAGATCGTCTTCGTCGCGTATCCGATCAGCTGGACGCGAAGGCCGTGGGTGCCGGCGGGCACGCCGCGGATCGTGAAGCGGCCGTCGACGTCGGTGGTCGTCCCGATGTCGAGGCCCGCGACGGTGACCTGCGCCAGTCCGAGCGGCTTGGCGCTCTCATCGGCGATCACGCGACCCGAGATCCGACCGGGATCTTGGGCAAACAGACCTGACGCCGTGCTCGACGCCAGGAGCACGCCGATGACCGATCCGGCGAAGCCGCGATCGCGGCAGCTCGCGAGAATGCGGAACGTCATGAGGTGAATCCTCCGAGAAACCGACTCCAAAGGGCCTGCTACCGGAGCCGAGCATAGACGGGCGGAGTAACGGCCCAAGAGGGGGCTCGTCACGGGTTCGTCACGGGTCGTCGATGGATCCATGACGGGACCGGCGGGGTCCGAACGCCGCGCCCCGCGGGAGACGCGTGGGCGGGTTGGCAGGCCAAGAGCCGGCCACACGCGCATTCACATAATCGTTACAAACGTGTTACGATAGTACGGATAGGCGCTGCCCAGCATCACCCGGAGTCCTACCCCGCATCGGGTGGGAACCACAGGAAAACGGTGATCACGAAGGCGTAGAACAAATGCCGGACGCACAGATCCTGGTCGTCGATGACGAGCCGGATATCCTCAGCGTGCTCGTGTACCATCTGAGCCGAGAAGGGTACCGCGTGACGACCGCGGTGAATGGGCAGGGTGCCCTGGTAACGGCCGAGACGGATCAGCCGGATCTCATCATCCTGGATCTCATGCTGCCGGGGATGGACGGCTACGAGGTGCTCCAGCGGCTCCGCCGCGACGAGCGGACGGGAACGATTCCGGTGATTCTCCTCACGGCCCGGAGAGAAGAGGAAGAACGGGTAAAGGGGTTCGAGGTCGGGGCCGACGACTACATCACGAAGCCCTTCAGCGCGAGAGAGCTGACCCTTCGCGTCGAGGCCCTGCTGCGTCGCTCGAAGGCCGAGCCGGTCTCCACGACGCGTCGGATCGCGGTCGGGCCGGTAGAGCTCGATCGCGAGGCGCATCGAGCGTTCTCGAACGGAGATGAGGTCGAGCTCACGCCGCTCGAGTACCGATTGCTCGAGGTGTTACTCGAGCGTAGGGGACGAGTCCAGAGCCGTCGGCAACTGCTCCAGGCGGTGTGGGACACCAATGCGGCGATCGAGACCCGGACCGTCGATATGCACGTCGCCCGGCTTCGCACGAAGCTCGGGGGATCGGCGCCCTTGATCGAGACCGTTCGCGGCGTCGGGTATCGGTTTCGCGCCCTCGACAAGTAACCTCTCCGCGCGGGATTTGTCGCTGACACCCTCCGATTGACGGGGCGCGAGACCTTGGACTCGATGGACGGTGTACGGAAGTTGAGACTCGCAGCCCGTTTCTTTCTGGTCGTGGCGGTGGTCCTGGTGACCGCCTTCCTGATCCTCGTCGGTACCACGAGCCTCGACGCGGACGGTCGTCGAATCGGCCTCTGGACCCTCGGTGGCCTTCTCCTTGTGCTGTACCCGGCGGCCCGGTTGGTCACGCGGTCGTTCGAGGCGCGGCTTCAGGGCGCGCAGGACGCCGTCGCGCGGATCGGGCGGGGTGATCCGGAGCCCGGCGTCGGCCGCGACTCGGTCAGCAACTTGGGACGTTCGATCGATCGCATGGCGGCCGAGCTCCGTCAGCAGCTCGACGACGCACGTCGGCAGTCCGAGGACCTTCGCGCCCTGTTCGAAGGGCTCGACGACGGCTTGGCACTCATCGACGCCGATGGGTCGGTGCTCCTCTGTAACGCCGCGTTCGAGGGCTGGACCGGGCGAACCGTGAACCCCGGGGTCCGAGTCGGTAGTCTCTTCCGCGCGCCGCCTGTCCTCGAAGCCGTCGACCAGGCGCAGCGAGGCGAGTTCGTCCTCGACGAAGTGACGCTCGGCGAGAACACCGTGCTCATGTCCGCGCGACCCCACCGAGGGGGTGCGCTGCTCGCGATCCGGGACTTGACCGCGCTTCGGCGGCTCGAGGGAGTTCGACGCGACTTCGTCGCGAACGTGTCCCACGAGCTCAAGACCCCCCTCACGAGCGTGGTGGGGTTCGCGGAGGCGATCGCCGGCGGCGAGCTCGCGCCGGACCGCGCCGAGGACTTTGGCCATCGCATCCTCGCGAACGCGACCCGCATGCGTCACCTCGTCGACGACCTGCTCGACCTGGCTCAGGTCGAGTCGGGTAGCTGGACGCCCGTGCCCGAGCCCGTGTCGGTGGGCGCGACCGCACGGGAGGTCTGGGAGACGATGGCGCCCGACATCGGGCCGAGCGGAGAGACGCTGGTGGTGACGGACGCTGGGGTCGAGGCCTTTGCCGACCCGGACGCGGTTCGGCAGATCCTCCGGAACCTGTTGGACAACGCCGCGCGCTATAGCGAGCCCGGGTCGGCGATCCGCGTGGATGTCGTCGCGGAAGGCCTGTTCCTGCGTACGGAAGTTTCCGACGAGGGACCCGGGATCCCCTCGGTGCACCTCGATCGCGTGTTCGAGCGGTTCTATCGGATCGACCCGGCGCGATCGCGCGAGCGCGGGGGCACGGGGCTCGGGCTCTCGATCGTCAAGCACCTCGTCGAGGGACAGGGCGGAGAAGTCGGCATCGAGAGCGAGCTACGTCGGGGCACGACCGTCTGGTTCACGCTCCCCGTCTTGGCGGACTCTCTCGACGAGTCCGATTTGCCGGATCGTTACGGATCCGTTGCGACCGATTCACGCTGACCGACCACGTTTTGAAAGCCGAGCAGCTGGCTGGGTCCGGTCTCCGCAGGCGATCCGGGCAACGGCCTCGCGGCCCGGCTCTGACGGATATGCCGTAACGTTACGGCGACATTACGCCGTTGTTACATAATACACGGAGCTTCTTGACGTTTGTTACAGGGCCACTCACGCGGTCCACGGTAGCGACCGCACCGAGCTGACCTTCACAACGTCAGGAGGCGACTTGAGGCCACGAGCTGGCGCGTCCTTGGGCGCGCTGATCGGGGTCGGCCTGCTCGCGTTCGCCCAGGGAACGGCGGCGCAGCAGTTCACGACCGATGCAGCACGGATCGACCTGTCTGGGCGGTTCCAGACGCAGCTTCGCGGGAGCAGCTGCTCGTCGTTCGCGACGGGCGATGCGGGATCGGCCTGCTCCGAGGATGTGCCGGGTCTCGACCTGTTCATCAGGCGGGCTCGGCTGACGATCGACGTTACGTTCAACGACTGGATCAGTGGCAAGTTCCAGCCGGAGTACGGCGAGGAGTTCGGCGACCTGACGCTCAAGGACGCGTACGGGCTGCTCAACCTGAACCCGGAAGCCGAAAACACGCATGCGCAGATTCGTATCGGACACTTCAAGCGTCCGTTCGATGGGTTCCAGATGACGAGCTCGACACAGATCCTCACGATCGAGCGCGATATCGACATCCCGGGCGTCGCGGGTTTGACGGCGCTGTCCTTCGACGAATTGACGACCGCCAACGACCTGTCCGATCGCGACATCGGGGTCATGGTCGATGGAAGTCTCGATGCGGAGGGTAGCCTCCACTATTGGGCCGGTGTCTTCAACGGACGTGGACCACGGGACAACGAGGATCTCAACGGTCAGAAGCAGTTCGTGGGTCGCTTGAGGTACTCCACGTCGGCGGGCGAGCACCCGCTCGCGATCAACGGTGCGATCGCGATCACGGACATCCCGTTCACGCGCTCGGACGAGACGCTCGATGGGCGCTATTTCGCGGCGCTGGAGCTCTTCGCCGAGCTCGGCAATCACAGTGCGGGCCCTCATGTACAGGCCGGACTGGTGTTCGGGAAGAACGGTCTTCAGAACGAGGCGGGGACGACGCCGGACCACGAGGCGGAGGATCCGCTGGCGAGCATGGTCTCTTGGCAGGCGATCGGCACGTGGAAGCTCGAGGTCGAGGACGGGTATTTTTTTACGGCGATCGAGCCGTTGTTCCGCGTCACCGTGTCGGATCCGAATCGCGATGTGGAGGGCGACCGGGTCACGGCGCTGACACCGGGCGTGCAGGTGTTCTTCGGCGGACGAAACAAGCTCGCGATCAACTGGGACTTCGTGTCCTTGGGTGGTGGTCTCGACTCGGAGAACTCGTTCAAGGCGCAGTACCAGTTCCACTTCTGATCGATGCGAGCCCGCGTCCTTCGGAAGTCGTCATCAACAGGAGTCAAACGATGAAGAAGTTGCCATATCTCGGGTTCACGGTCCTGGCCGTGTCTTTCGCAGCCTGTGCGGGCGGCGAGGCCGCCGAGGGCGGGCTATCCGGAGCGGTGACGCTCGATGGATCGAGCACGGTATTCCCCATCGCGGCCGCGATGGCGGAAGAGTTCCAGATCGCTCACGACAACGCCGTCCAGGTCACGGTCGGCACGTCGGGAACGGGCGGTGGCTTCCAGAAGTTCTGCAACGGTGAGACGGAGGTCAGCAACGCCTCGCGACCGATCAAGCCAGAAGAGGAGGAGGCCTGCGCTGCCAACGGGATCGAGCCGATCGAGCTCACGATCGCGTGGGATGGGCTCACGGTCGTCACAAACCCGGAGAACGACTGGGCCACGTGCCTCACGGTGGAGGAGCTCAGGCGGGTCTGGGAGCCGAGCTCGACGCTGGCTTCGTGGAGTGAGGTACGCGATGGGTTCCCGAACGAGGAGCTCATTCTCTACGGTCCCGACACGGACTCCGGCACGTTCGACTACTTCACGGCCGCGATCGTGGGCGAGGAGGACGCGAGCCGGGCCGACTACACGGCGAGCGCCGACGACAACGTCCTCGTGCTCGGGGTGAGCGGTGACGGCGGCGGCCTCGGCTACTTCGGCTACTCCTACTATGAAGAGAACCGCGACAAGCTACGGTCCGTGGAGATCGACGGTGGGAGTGGCTGCGTGGGTCCGTCTCGTGCGACGATCGAGGACGGCTCGTACACGCCGCTCTCGCGACCGATGTTCATGTACGTCCGCCGGGACGCGCTCGCGCGCGACGAAGTGCGCGCGTTCGTCGACTTCATGTTCGACAACGCCGAGGCGTTGATCCCCGAGACGGGATACGTCCCCCTGAGCGCGGCGGACTACGACGCGGGTCGCGCCAAGGTGAGCATGGACTGAGCACGCTACCAACTGTGGTCCGCCGGGCACGTCGGCGTCAGATTGAACAGGATCCCGGTGCGGGGACCCGACCCGCGCCGGGCCTGACCTGCCAAAGCGAGTAGACCGATCGCGACTTCCAGCGCAGCGGCCTCGAAGGGAATGGTGTCGGCAGGCGCGAGCCTCGCCGCCCGACGACGGCTCGTCTTGCAAGAACGCGCAATAGGCGCCGTCCTCATGGGCTGCGGCGTGATCTCGGTACTGACCACGATCGGCATCGTCGCGGTTCTCCTCAGCCAATCTTTGGGGTTCTTCGCGGCCGTGTCGCCCGTAGAGTTCCTGACGGGTACGCGGTGGTCACCGGACCTCGTCCCGCAGTCGTTCGGGATCCTCCCGCTCGTGAACGGGACCATGATCATCGCGCTCGGGTCGTCGGTGATCGCGCTCCCGATCGGGCTCGCGACCGCGATCTACCTGAGCGAGTACGCATCCGAGCGCACACGAAAGACCGTCAAACCGATCCTCGAGATCCTGGCGGGGATTCCGACGGTGGTGTACGGCTATTTCGGCATCATGTTCGTGACGCCGATCCTTCGCGGGATCTTCCCCGACACCGGGATCTTCAACGCCGCGAGCGCCGCGATCGTAGTGGGCATCATGATCCTCCCCATGGTCTCCTCGCTGTCGGAGGATGCGCTGAGCGCCGTCCCGAGAGCGCTCCGCGAGGCCGCCTACGGGCTCGGGGCGACCAAGTTCGAGGTGTCGACGCGCGTGGTCGTCCCCGCGGCGCTCTCGGGCATCGTGGCGAGCTTCATCCTGGCGATCTCGCGGGCGATCGGAGAAACGATGGCCGTGACACTCGCCGCGGGCGCCACCCCACGCATGACGCTCAACTTGTTGGAAAGCGTTCAGACGATGACCGCGTACATCGTACAGGTGAGCCTGGGTGACACGCCGTATGGAAGCATCGAATACCAGACGATCTTCGCGGTCGGTCTCGTCCTCTTCCTGATCACGCTCGCGATGAACCTGTTGAGCCAGAGAATCACCCGACGCTTTCGGGAGGAATACGAATGAGCGCCCCGTCGCTCGCTCCGAGGGGAGGCCGCTTCGAGCCTCGCGTCGCCGCGCGACAACGGGTCGGTCGTGCGTTCCAACTGCTTTGCCTCTCTGCGGTAGGGTTCGGGATCGTCTCGCTCGTGATCCTGCTCGTCGACGTGTCGAGCGACGGATTCGGCGTGCTTTCGGCGGAATTCCTGACACGTTTCCCCTCGCGTATCCCCGGTCGCGCAGGTATCCGTTCCGCGTTGCTGGGCAGTCTGTGGGTCATGTTTCTCGTCGCTGCGATCGCGTTTCCGCTGGGCGTGGGGGCGGCGGTCTATCTCGAGGAGTACGCGCCGAAGAACTGGTTCACTCGTCTTCTGCAAACGAATATCGCGAACCTCGCCGGCGTCCCGTCGATCGTGTACGGGATCCTCGGTCTCGCCGTCTTCGTTCGGTTCTTCGCGTTCGGCCGGAGCGTTCTGGCCGGATCGTGCACGCTGGCGCTGTTGATTCTACCCGTCGTGATCATCGCGGCACAGGAAGCGATCCGCGCGGTACCGAGCTCGCTCCGCGAAGCATCGTACGGGTTGGGCGCGACGCGTTGGCAGACGATTCGGCACCACGTGTTGCCGGTCGCGATGTCCGGTATCCTCACGGGGACCATCTTGGCACTCTCTCGCG
>JAKSCH010000513.1 GCA_022360695.1 Gemmatimonadota bacterium | reverse complement strand
CGAGACACGCCGCGACCCGCGCGTCGGCTACGGTCGCCACCGCTCCACATCCTCGAACGGGTCGGGCTCCGCCGTCTCGCGCTCCTTCTCGACTCGCACGTGTGCCCACAGCTCCTCGACGGCGTCGGCGAGCCCCGCGCCCGTCACGGCCGAGATTCGAAACACCCCCCATGCGTCCGGGGCTTCGAGCGCGACCGCCGGAAGCGCCGCGATCAGATCGCATTTCGTCACGAGCACGCAGTGTGGGATCGTCGAAAGCGCCGCGTCGTGCCCGTGTAGCTCGTCTCTCAGCAGCTCGTACGTCGCCTGCGGTTCGGGACTGTCGGCCGGCACGAGCAACGCCAGCGTTCGCGTGCGCTCGATGTGTCGCAGGAACTGTGTTCCGAGCCCCTTCCCCTCGTGAGCTCCCTCGATGATCCCGGGGATGTCCGCGATCACGAACGACCGTCCATCGCTCAGCGCCACGACCCCGAGATTCGGCGACAACGTCGAGAAGGGATAGTCGGCTACCTTGGGCCGGGCGGCGGTGACGCGCGCGAGCAAGGTCGACTTCCCCGCGTTGGGCTCGCCCACGAGCCCCACGTCCGCGATGAGCTTGAGCTCGAGCTCGATCCGGCGCTCCTCGCCCCACTCGCCGGGCTCCCATTCCCGCGGCGCCTGGTGCGTAGGCGATGCGAAGCTCGCGTTCCCTCGACCGCCCCGCCCACCCCGCGCGACCACGAGCTCGTCCCCCTCGGCGAGCAGCTCCCCCAGCCGCTCCCCGGTCTCCGCATCGCGCACGAGCGTGCCGAGCGGCACGGGGAGCACGAGGTCGTCGCCGGACGCACCGACCCGGTTCGCCCCCTCGCCGTGACCCGCGCGCCCCGCCCGGTAGTGCTCCCGATAGGAGTAGTCGAGCAAGGTGTCGAGCCGCGCGTCGGCGCGAAGGACGACATCGCCGCCGTCGCCGCCCCGACCACCGCTCGGTCCGCCGCGCGGCACCCCTTTCTCGCGGCGGAACGCGACGGCGCCCGCCCCTCCGGCCCCCGCGGTCACTCTGATCTTTGCGGTGTCGACGAACACGAGCCCTCGATGCCCCGACTGGGGGCCTAGGTGTCCAAGCCTCGGCGGATGTCCCGCCACATGTCGCGCGCGACGTCGGGATCGACGCCGTCGGCTCGCCGGCCCCGGTCCAACGCCGCGCTGCCGATCTCGACGGCCCGGCCCACCTCCTCGGGGCTCGCGCCCACGTTGAGCGCGCCGAACAGGTGGGAACGAAGCTGTCGAGGATGTCCACCGGCCGTGAGCTGGGCGACGATACATAGCTCCCGCGTCACCGCATCCAAAGCGGGTCGGGAGAGCGTCTTCCCGTATCCATCCTCGATCATCCAGCGATCGAGCGTCGGGCTCAGGGCCCGCACGTTCTCTCGCAGACGCCCGTAGGCGCCGCCGTAGACGCGCTCGCACAGCCGCCGGCCCGCCCGCGCACGCTCATCGAGATCGAGGTCCACCGGCGGGTCCGCCCGCTCGGCGTGCTCATGCTCCCCGGCGAGCTGTCGCCAGACGATCAACGCGTTGAGCACCACGGGGAACCCGACGAAGAGGTGCGACTGGAGGAGCACCTCCTCGACCTGCGTATCGGTCGCCGCCCGTCTCGCCGCGTCCAGCTCGCGGCGCCAACCCGACTCGTCATCGCACGCCAGGGCGGCGGCCACGCGCGCCAGCGCCTCCGTCGTGTCGCGCCCCTCCGCGCCGCTCGGCGAGCTACTCGGCATCATCGTCGGCCTGGAGATACGCGACCTCCTCACCGCGCGTGTTGTGCACGGCCACCCGACGGAACGACGCGAGTCGATCGAGCTCGGCGCGACCGATCAGGTCCAGTCGCTCGAGCCCCCACAGGACGGCGGGGCCCAACGCCCGCATCGCCCCGTCACCGACCTTGAACGCGGCCCCCCACGCCGCACCGGGACACGCCACGCAGAACACCCCTTCCGCGCCCTCTTTTCCCAGGAGCCGACCGCCGGTCTCTCGCATCAAGCTCGCCGAGAACGCCCGCGGACCCGAGATCAGGTTCGGGTTTCGTGTCATCGCGCCGACAACGGCCCGGGGGCCGGGGTCGTCGGATGCACCGAGTCGCGCGTAGGCCTTGGCCATCCCGCTCAGCGAGAGCGCCGGTGTCGGTACGCCGCAACCGTCCGTCCCCCAAGGCAATCGTTCCGGATCCGCGTCGATCCAGCGCGCGAGCTCCTCGCGAACCGCGACCTGGAGGGGATGCGCCCGATCGTGATAGGACGCGAGCTCCCAATCGCACGCTCGACACAGCGCGAGCATCGCCGCGTGCTTCCCCGAGCAGTTGTTGTGGAT
>JAKSCH010000082.1 GCA_022360695.1 Gemmatimonadota bacterium | reverse complement strand
GATCCGGAAAGCGTCGGATCTCCAGGGGCAGACGACATCCGGAGCGGTCGTCCCGTCGCAGGTCGCAGCGGCAGCAGCGTTTCGCGAGACGGAGCGACGTGAGGCGTTCGTCGGCGACCTGTTGGATAAGCTCAACATACGTCGCGACTTGGGGATCCGGGGGTTCGAGGCGATCGAGGCGATCGAATCGCGCCCACCGCCGGGCGCGTTCTACTTCTACGTACGGCTCCGGGACGTCTCCGAGCCCGCGCTCGATGTCGCGGAGCGCCTGCTCGCGGAGGCGTCGGTGGCGTGCATCCCCGGCGAGCCGTTCGACTCGCCGGGACACCTGCGCTTCAACTTCGCTGTCGAGGAAGCCGTGCTCGAGGAGGGACTCCAGCGGATCTCGGACTTCTTCTCGTAGGCCGAGTCCGCTATCCGAGGGCCGGGCGGATCGCCCGGCCCCCATCGGTGGGGGCTACGACCAGTTCGTGCTTCGGTCCAGGGACGGCTCGGCGATCGAGTCGCCCGTCCCCATACCGCCTACGCTGAGCCCGTTGTTGCTGTCTTCGTGGCTGTCGGCGACCTCTTCCTTGAAGAGCCGCGACGGCTTGAACACGGGGACGGCGCGCGCCGGAACGCGAACCGGGTCGCCGGTCCTCGGGTTCCGCGCCATCCGGGTTCGCCGCTCGCGCACCTTGAAGGTACCGAAACCGCGAATCTCGATGTGTCGGCCCTCGGCGATCGCCTGCTTGATCGCGTTGAGGAAGGCATCCACAACCGCGGCGCAGTCTTTCTTGGTGACACCGGGCCCGATCGCCTCGTGCACCTGTTCGACCAAATCCGCCTTCGTCATCTCCTCTTCCTCCGAAAACTGAGGCCCCCCGCCCGACGTTCCTTGCGTTTCGCCCGGCGCGCCGCGGCGCTACTTCCACTCGTAGAGCAGCCTCGGCGTCGCCGAGCGCGTTGGTGCGAACGTTCTTAGCAACCCTCGTGCCTCCGCGCCGGCGAGGGCTCCGACCAGGTCGAAGAGGTCGAGCAGATCGGCCGTCTCGCGTTGGGGGCGAACCACGGTCGGGTCCGCACCGAGCCCCGCCATCGTGCCGGCCCGCTCGATGACGTCTTCCAGTGTGCCGAGCCCGTCGATCAGACCGAGCTCGAGCGCCTGACGTCCACTATATACGCGTCCGTCCGCGAGCTCCGCGACGCGCGCTCGGTCGAGCGGACGGTTCGCCGCCACGGTTTCCACGAACTGCTCGTGCACATCCGTGACGAGGCCCTCGAGGATGGCGCGATCCGAATCGTCCAACGGTCGGTTCGGACTCCCGAGGTCCTTGTGCTCGCCGCTCTTCACGACTTCCCAGCTGACCCCGACTTTGCGGTATAACTCCTGGACGTTCGGGAATTCCATGATGACGCCGATCGAACCGGTCAGCGTGCCGGGGAGCGCGTATACGCTGTCCGCGCCCACCGCCGCGTAGTACCCGCCCGAGGCCCCTACGTCGCCCATCCAAGCCAGAACCGGACGATCATCGTCGTCCCGCAGCTCCCGGATCGCCTCGTAGATCGATTGCGACGCGCCGACGGCGCCGCCGGGCGACTCCACCTCGATCACGAACGCGCGCACGCTTCCGTCCTCGCGAAACGTCTCGAGCGCGTCCAGGAAGGCCGTCTCCGAGAGGATCGGACCTTCGATCGGAACCACCGCGACGCGATCGCCGAGCGGCAGGACCGCGTCGCCGGTCAGGAGTCGAAACGAGATGAGAACCCCGATCCCGAAGACGCCGAAGATCACGAGGAGGGCGATCGCGGTGTTGCGGCTGCTCTTATCCATAGCGGGATGCTCCGTGACGACGTACGTCACCGACGCTTAAACGTACAATATACATGATCTTACGACATTTCGCCGACAAATCGATCGAACAGATATCGGCTGTCGTGCGG
>JAKSCH010000387.1 GCA_022360695.1 Gemmatimonadota bacterium | reverse complement strand
TCATCCTCGGCGTCGTCGAGAGTCCCGCGTTCTTGATGAGCGCGCCTCCGGCGGCCGTCGAGCAGGACGCACCTTGAGGAGACGAGCACGATGGATTTCCTGACAGGTCGCCATATCCCGAGGCGGACGTTTCTGCGCGGTGCGGGCGCCGCGGTCGCGCTTCCGTTTCTCGACGCCATGGTCCCGGCCGGTCGGTTGTTCGGATCGAGCACCGCGAACGACCCGACTCGGCTGATCGCGATCGAGATGGTCCACGGCGCGGCCGGAAGCACGGCCTACGGCGCGTCGAAGAACTACTGGTCTCCGGCGGCCGCGGGCCGCGACTTCGACCTGAGCCCGAGCGCGCTCGCGTCGCTCGAGCCGTTCCGCGATTCGCTCACGATCATCAGCGATACGGACGTCGCGCCGGCCGAGGCCACGACCCCCAAAGAGATCGGCGGCGACCACTTCCGCTCGAGCGCCTCGTTCCTCACGCAAGGGCGCGCGCGGCAGACCGAGGGCTCCGACATCTTCGTCGGCACCTCGTTGGACCAGATGTACGCGCAGCGGTTTGGTCAGGACACGCCGATCCCGTCGATGCAGCTCTGCATCGAGAACGTCGACCAGTCGGGCGGGTGCGCCTACGGCTACGCGTGCGTCTACACGGACACGATCAGCTGGCAGTCGCCCACCGAGCCGCTCCCGATGATTCGTGACCCCCGCATCGCGTTCGATCGGCTGTTCGGCGCCGGCGGCACGGAGGCGGAGCGCGCCGAGCGACGACGCGCGAACCGAAGCGTGCTCGACTTCATCACGGGGCGGATCCACCAGCTCCGCCGCGAGCTCGGAGCCGACGACATGCGACGCCTCGACCGCTACCTCGAGAACGTCCGCGAGGTCGAGCGACGCATCGCCCGGGTCGAGGCCCAGAACGAATCGGGCGCCGAGCGACAGCTCCCGGAGGCGCCGGCCGGCGTGCCCGACTCGTTCGTGGAGCACGTCCAGCTCATGTTCGATCTCCAGGTGCTCGCGTTCGCGTCGGACATGACGCGTGTGTTCTCCTTCAAGCTCGGTCGCGACGCGTCCGCCCGCGTCTACCCCGAGAGCGGCGTCGACAAGCCCTTCCACCCGGCGTCGCATCACGGGGGGAACGAGGAGAACATCGACGACTTCGCGCAGATCAACCGGTTCCACGTCGGCATGGTGCCATATCTGCTCGAGCGGCTCGAGCGCACGATGGACGGCGATGCGAGCCTGCTCGACAAGTCGATGGTGATCTACGGATCCCCGATGGGCGATCCGAACGTCCACAACCACAAGCGGTGCCCGTTGTTCGTGGTGGGCGGCGCCAACGGTCGCGTGGACGGCGGCATCCACGTGCGCGCCCCCGCCGGGACGCCGATGGCGAACGCCATGCTCACGCTCATGCACGCGCTCGGTCTCGACGACATCGAGACGTTCGGCGACAGCACGGGCACGCTCGGTCTGACCGCGTGAGCTCCCCGCAGTGGCTGGTCCTCGCGGGTCTACTGGTCGTCGCCGGGCCGTTCCCCGGCGGCGGGTCGCACGGGGGCGCCCGGGCCGACGCGGTCGTGGCGGACGCCGCGATGCGCGGCGATGCCGGGGCGGTGCGCCGCCTCGTCGCCGGCGGAGCCGACGTGAACGCCCCCCAGGGCGACGGCATGACAGCGCTTCACTGGGCGGCGCGGAACGACGATCCCGAGCTCGCGGGCTTTCTCCTCGAGTCCGGAGCTCGGGTGGGACGGACGACCCGGATCGGCGCATACACGCCGCTCCACATGGCGAGCTCGGTGGGGAGCGCCGGCGTCGTCGCGCTGCTGCTCGAAGCGGGGAGCGACGCGCGCGCGGCGACCTCGAGGGAGGTCGGAGGGGCAACCGCGCTCCACTACGCCGCGTCCTCGGGTGACGGGCGCGTCGTGCGGGCGTTGATCGCCGCCGGTGCCGCGGTGGACGCGAGAGAAACCGCGTGGGGGCAGACACCCCTCATCTTCGCGGCCTCGAAGGGGCGGACGGACGCCGTCCGCGCCCTGCTCGAGAGCGGCGCCGACCCGGCCGCCACGACGGACGTCGCCGATATCGCCGCGCGCGCCGCGCGCTTCCAGAGCGACCGGCGGGCGCGGAACCAGCGACTCCGGGACGGTGGGGCCCCGACGGTCGATCGCTCCGCCGAGCCGGACCGCGCGGCCGCGGCCGGCGAGCGAGAGGGGGAGGAGCCGCCGAGATCCGCATCGGGCGACGGCTCCCGAGACGGCGCTCGGGCCGCCGCGGACGAGGAATACGAGCGACCGATCGAGGAGCCCGAGCCCTTGAGCTACGGGCAGCTGATCGGCGCGCACGGAGGGATGACGGCGCTCCTCCACGCCGCCCGCGAGGGACACGCGGAAACCGCGGGCGCGCTCCTGGACGGCGGTGCCGAGGTGAACCAGCCGAGCGGCAGCGATCACACCACGCCGATGCTCATCGCGATGATCAACGGACACTTCGATCTGGCGATGGAGCTGTTCGATCGCGGCGCGGATCCGACGCTCGCGTCGGACGCGGGCACGACCCCGCTGTACGCCGCGATCAACGCGCACTGGGCCCCGAAATCGCGGTACCCGAGACAGCACGCGTTCGAGCAGCAGGAGCTCGGCTACCTCGAGGTCATGGAGCGGCTGCTCGAGGCGGGCGTCGACCCGGACGTGCGGCTGAAGAAGCATCTCTGGTGGGTGTCGTTCAACTTCGATCTGCTCCAGATCGACACCAAGGGCGCGACGCCGTTCTGGCGGGCCGCGTACAGCCTCGATGTCGACGCGATGCGGCTGCTCGTCTCGTACGGGGCGGACCCCCATATCCCGACGGAGAAGGTTCCGCCCCGCCGGCGACCGGCCTGGGACGCCGAGACGCGGGACCTGTCCGGTCTCCCCCCCGTTCCGGTCGGCGGACCCGCCGACTTCCCGATCCACGCGGCGACCGGGGTGGGGTACGGCCAGGGGTTCCCGAGCAACGCGCACCGACACGTGCCGGATGGCTGGCTCCCCGCCGCGCGCTATCTGGTCGAAGAGCTCGGCGCCGATGTCAATCAGCGCGATGATGAAGGGTACACCCCGCTCCACAACGCGGCCTCGCGCGGCGACCTCGAGGTGATCCGGTTCCTGGTGGAGCACGGAGCCGACGTGACCGCCGTGAGTCGGGTGGGTCAGACCACGGCCGACATGGCCAACGGGCCGTACCAGCGCACGCAGCCCTTCCCGGAAGCGGTCGCTCTGCTCGAGAGCCTGGGCTCGAAGAACAACCACGACTGCGTGTCCTGCTGACCGGAGCTTGAGATCCCGCCGGGCCCGGGCGTCCAACCTGCCCGCGTCGAGCCACGCCCTCGAACCCCATCGAGCTCGTCGTACGGTCGGCCACCGCCGGCATCAGAACCTTCCTGCCTCGGGAGGCGTAATGGCCTCCCGAACGCGCGGCCTGACGACGGTAATCCGCGTCGCGCGCGGCGTGCAACGCCCCGATAGGTTGTGCGCGCGTACACCACGGCGACCAAGGACGACGGACGCAATTGCCCACCCCTCAGCCGAGCTCTCCCATCCCGACGCGGGGCCGGATCATCGTCGGCACGGTCGCCTTTGGCGGGCTCACCCTTCTGGGCCTCTTCGCACTCGTTCAGTGGCGACCGCCGGCCGAGCTCGGGAGCATTCTGTCGCGGGTCACCCCCGCGTACGGGGCTGTGTTGCTGACGCTGCTCGCGCTCGACTTCGCGTTGGGCGGCATTCGGTATCGACTGCTGCTGAACGGCCGCGTATTCTCGCGGGTCTCGCTCTGGCACTGCGTCCGCGCCAACTGGGCGAACATGCTCCTGGGCGCCATCACACCCGCGCAGACCGGCGGTGGAGCGGCCCAGCTCTACGTGCTGTGTCGTCGGGGCGCGCGTCTTTCCGAGGCGATCTTGGCCTCGATCCTGACGTTCGTCGCCACGCTCCTCTTCTTCGCCGTGGGTGGCCTGACGGCGCTGGCGCTCGTACCCGGCGAAGCGCTCTCGCGCGGCGTC